>CAZIVT010000005.1:0-47920 GCA_964543075.1 uncultured Candidatus Saccharibacteria bacterium
GCTTAAAACTCAAAGGAATAGACGGGGACTTGCACAAGCGGTGGATTATGCGGTTTAATTCGATGGTAAACGAAAAACCTTACCAAGGCTAGAAATCTATCTGAATCCTAGAAGAAATTTTAGGAGCCTCACAAGGGCAGATAGACAGGTGATGCATGGCCGTCGTCAGTTCGTGGTTTAAGCTGTTCCCTTAAGTGGGGTAACGAACGCAACCCTTATTGGCTGTTACAAGTGTCAGCCGAGACTACCCAGCACTTTGCGTACGAACGCAAAGCGCAGAAGCAAGATTTAAGAAATGTGATTTAAGATTTTTTCTTACTTCATAAATCAAGATTCTTGAATCAGCACTTTGTTTGCTTCGCAAACAAAGTGCTGGGAGGAAGCGAGGATGACGCCAGGTCAGCATGTCCCTTTGACGCCTTGGGCTACACGCATAATACAATCGCCACTACAACGGGTCGCGACGAGGTAACTCTGAGCTAATCCTAAGAAAAGTGGCGTCAGTTCGGATTGGGGGCTGAAACTCGACCCCATGAAGTTGGAATCGCTAGTAATCGCGGGTCAGCTATACCGCGGTGAATACGTTCTCAAGTCTTGTACTCACAATAAAAGCGCGCAGCAGTGTGCATTTCTAAATGGTTTAAATCCATTCCTGAGAAATCAGAGTAGTTGAAGGATAGTCTTTCGCCGCGAGGCGTAGGATGGAGGATCCGGAAACAAAGAACAGCCAAGGAATCATTGGGTAAATGAAAAGACAGATCGACCTACTAAACGCAAAGGGCGGTGAGGGTAGGGAAGATCTCAAGAAAAGTCTTTCTTGGATGTTTGGAACAGAAATGTACGTAACCTGTGGAGATCTGATATTGATCAATGAACTAACGCAATATCAGAAGTCAGCTGAGCCATAGTAACTTTATGTTAAAATAGCATGAATGAAGGGCTCACTCTATGCAGGATCTCAACCCAGATTACATTGTAGGATTGGTAGATGGTGAAGGAAGCTTCACGGTCTATGTTCGCGATCCAGAATCACCGAACACGTCTTCAAGACGAGTGAAAGTAGAACCAAGGTTTTACATAAAACTCATAGAAAAAGACAAGGAGATTCTCGATCACCTGAAGCGATTCTTTGGATGTGGAAACGTCTATCCTCAAAAGGATTCACGGCCCAATCATCAGAATTGTTACAGATACGAAGTCTACAACCGCAAAGATCTCACCACGAAGATCATCCCATTCTTTAAGCAAAATCAATTGAAGTTCCCTTCCAAAAGAAGAGACTTCGATATATTTTGCGAGATGATGGAGCTGATCGAACACGGTGAGCATCATAGCGAAGAGGGGATGAGAAGGTTGTTTTTACTCAAACAACGCATGCACTGAGCTCGCGTAGCGCGGGAAATCCGCACACTACGTGGGAACATCAATCCGAAGTTTATCGGAGATACTCGCCCGTCAACCCAAGGGAGTCGGAGGTGCCCGAAATCTCGCCTCGTGCGGGCCTACGGCAAATTCGATGACAGGGGGTAAGTCGTAACAAGGCACGGGTAGCGGAAGCTGCTCGTGGAATATTTCAAGAGAAACAACGTCCTGAGGCCTGTGGCCGAATGGACTTATCGTGTCGATATTCTTGAATCATGAATCTTGATTCATGACTCAAGAATGAGTGATCGCCATTCAACTCTGAATGATGGCGCTTAGTCTCCGAAGATAGGGGACATACGTGGATGATATCAGTTGAATCATTCACGGGCGAACGGAACAAAATAGAGAGCTTGTATCTCCGAAAAACGTCCTGAGCATCTGTTCAGGGCGTTTTTTGATTGTCCACACAGAACTTGACTTTGTACCTCAAAGGTGATATAATTGGATACAGAACAATACACATAGCGGATAGCGTGTCTGACCCTACGGTCGAACTCTCATCTGCAGAACGAAAGGTGCTCTATGAACAATCGAATCACTGATGTCGAACCTGTGCTGGCGGAAGACCTCAAGAACATGTTTCGCGAGGCGTGCCAGAATCGTCGGAAGTTCATCTGCTTCTCCATCGGAGTGATCCTGATGGCGTTGGCCGGATCGGCGATCTGGTGGGTGGTCGGATTCTTTTCCCGAGTGGTCTAGTCATCAGGTAGTTCGAGTTGTGGAGGCTGTCGGTCGTATCCCGGCAGCCTTTTTGCCTCTTTCGTCGTTTTGACATATAGTAGTCGGATGGGCACGTGGCGAAATTGGTAGACGCGCACGCTTCAGGAGCGTGTGGAGCGATCCATGGAGGTTCGAGTCCTCTCGTGCCCACAACGATCCGTGAGGAGTGCTGGGGGCACTCCTCACGGAGCGTCATTGTATGGATACGAGAGGACGAGAAGGCCGGACTCAGAGCCGTAGCAACGGCGAGGAGGAGGCGGGGTCGCGAGCGTCCCGAGCTGGCGAGGGACGACTCGTGACCGAGTCCTCTCGTGCCCACCATTGTTTTTCTTGGTCTTTCCTGAAATTAAGCCTCAGGTGAGACCTATGTTATCCACATTATGTCGGGTGGTGTGAGAAAGGTGGTTAACATGGTAAAATGAGTGCATGATTATTCCTCCTCGGCAGTTTGTCGTTTTCCTCTTTCTTGTGATCTCAGTGGTGACATTCGGTACTCTTGCGTCATATGCCGCGCCTTTAACTCCATCAGCATCTCCGGCGGCGCTGGGGTACACACTGTCAGATGTATTCGACAGACTCACGACCAACGTATCTGCAGTAGCTGGAGCACATAGCTTCACACCGACCACGACGCCGCAGTCGACGTTCCCCACACTGGCGCAGATATATGACGCCATACCTACGATATACCCAGGAGACTTCCTCGCAAGCTCGACGTATCTCGGTATCACTGGTTCTATACCGATCAAGATCGGCGACGCTGATGCGGTTGCGAGCGCCACCAGCAGTGGCAAACTGATGCTCAGGCCATCTCTCGGATACTATGACGGCTCCGGGTCTGGCGCGACCGTCTCGACGACATCGTCAGCATTTGCCCCGGAAAATATCAAATTCGGTACGTATCTCTTCGGCATTGTCGGCACGTTGTCGAGTGCCACAGGAGACGCGGGGGCTGAGGATGTTTTCACCGGCAAGACCTTCAGCACGACCACGGCGAGCGGCGCCACAGGTACCTTGACGCTGGCCTGCGCCACGGCTACCTTCGATGGTACGGCAAATCTCGTCAGCGATTCGTATGACGGCTCCGGCGACGGCACGGACAGATGGTGCATGACCGGCACGGGTGACGCCGCGGCCGTGGATATCGCCTCGGGCAAGAAGGCCTGGGTAGATGGTCAGGAGGTCAGTGGTACTATGGAGGCAATCGATTTTGCTGCACAGAGTCTCCAAACACGCGATGACTGGGTGAACAACGTGGGTACGACAGGTGAGTACACAGCAGAGGAGGCACAGTGGACGGCAGTGTCAGGATCTCCCTTTTCGGAGTATGCCAGCATCAATTTCGCTGGTACAGGAGGCGATCTCGACCTATATAGCGGTACAGTCATGGAGGACACGAGAACGGGGTTATGGTGGTCGGATGTCATGGCGGTCGGGTCGTCAGCGAGCACGACGAACAACGCTTTTAGTGCCGCCACTGATGGCGTGAGACCGACAGGTGGCAACGCTATCGGTTTTTGTGATGCGCTCAATACGGCTAACTTTGCTGGGTACGATGACTGGTATCTGCCGACGCAGAAACAGCTGATGCAGGCGTATATCGATGGTGCAGCCAACAACTTGCCTAATCCGGGCTTCAACTTCTGGTCTTCTACGGAGAACTCGGGTAGTACGGCCAACGCGTGGAGGGTCTACCTCAGCTACGGCTACACGGTCGAGTCCAATAAGTCCACTAACTTCTACTACGTTCGCTGCGTCCGCCCCTAAGGCATAGGCTATTTGGTTATTTTATGATTTGGGTCATTTGATCTGTTTTTTGGAGTAAATACATATATTATTATGAAATCTGTGATTTTACGAGAGAGAGAGAGAGAGAGAGAGAGGATAAAAACTGCTGTTCAGTTATTTTCCTATAAAAATCTTCTCAGGCGGTATTACGAGTGTCGTAGCGGCAAGAGGTTTACGGTCAATGCATTGAAATTCGAGGCACGATTTGAGGAGGAGTTGTTCAGGTTGAGGCAAGAGTTGATATCGCATACATATAAACCTGGTCCCTCGATATGTTTTGTCGTCACTCGGCCCAAAGTGCGCGAGATATTCGCTAGCGATTTTCGTGATCGCATCGTACAGCATGTTCTCGTCGGTTATCTAGAGCCTGTATTCGAAAGGAGGTTCATTGATCAATCATATGCGTGTCGCAAGGGGCGTGGCGCTCATCGGGCACTGGGAGATCTAGATAGGTATATCAGGAAAGTCACACGTGGTGGCGTTTGCGATGCATGGTATCTGCAAGTCGATATTAGGAGCTTTTTTGTCAGCTTGGACAAGCAGATTCTCTTCGAGATGATTTGCGGGGTAATCAAGAATCCTGATGTGCTTTGGCTCGTACAGACGATACTATCTCATGATCCGGCAGGCAATGTGAAGCGCATGGGTCAGCCGTCTCTTTTTGATCTTATTCCAGAACATAAATCCTTGTTCAAAACTGCATTCGGTAAAGGACTTCCTATAGGTAACCTAACAAGTCAATTCTTCGCGAATGTGTATTTGGATAAGCTCGATCAATTCATCAAACATACGTTGAAAATTCGCTGGTATCTGAGATATGTCGATGACCTGATTATCCTTTCGGATAACAAGGGTGATCTCATGCGCTGGAGACATGCTATCGATGATTTTCTAGTTGCACGTCTAAAGCTGGTCCTGCATCCCAAAAAACAGAAGATACAACGCATCAGTAGCGGTATTGATTTCATAGGTTTTATCACCAAGCTGAGCCATCGCCTGATTCGTCGGCGAGTAGTCCGAAGCCTTAAGGGTAAGCTGGATGCCATCGATAGAACACATGAGCAAATATTTGAGGAAGAAATGGGATATGTGCAGTCAATGATAAATTCATATTTCGGCCAGTTCCAGCACGCGCGCACATTCGGATTGCGCACTGATCTGTGGTGCAAGAGGTTTGGAAAGTTAGAGAAGTTCCTGGAGCCGTCTGATGCAAATATCAGCCACTTCGTCCTTAAGGAGGAGGTCAAGAAGGCATTGATCCGTCCCTGACATGGCATCCGAGCGCGAGCGGCATATCGCGCTTCGGGTTCCGCGTCGGGGCCAGATCCTGCGGATTTGATCGGTGCTGAGCGCGGATCGTCCGCAGGGAGCGCATATGATTCATTGCGGTCCCATCCAGTCGTCATGCATGTGGCGACTATAGACGCCAAGCGCCCGTATCACGCTCAGGCATGAATCGGGCGCCCGATCGCTCGAGTGACGGGACATATTGCCTAATCCGGGCTTCAACTTCTGGTCTTCTACGGAGAACTCGGGTAATACGGCCAACGCGTGGAGGGTCAACCTCAACAACGGCAACACGAACGAGAACAATAAGTCCACTAACTTCAACAACGTTCGCTGCGTCCGCCCCTAAGGAAATGAATCATATGCGAATGCCCCGCGGCTTGCCGATATCTAATGCTGCGAATTTATCCAAGACGAAACTTCTATGGCTCGTTTCGAGCATCTTCCACTATACGCGAAGACATATGAATGCACCAAGATGGTGTACAGACTGGTTCGCCAGTTTCGCAAAGAATATAAATATTCACTGGGCGCTGAACTGCAATCGATTATGTGGCAGATCGTTGACGAGATCATCAGGACAAATTCTCTCGCGGACATGGACAAAAAAGCAGCGATCAAGGGCATAAGTATGCTATTCGATCGTTTCAAGATACGCTTCCGATTCTCCTATGAGTTGGGGCTGGTCAGCGCGCAGAAATTCTCTACTACTCAGGCCTCGCTCGAAGAGATCGGAAAAATGATCGGCGGATGGTCGAAGTGGTCGCAATCGAAGGGGTAGGATGAACGACGATTGTGCACAGGTGCTCCATTCCCTCAATTAGCATGGAATGGTATTATATTTTGTATGAGATCTGCTCCTCACGTCCTAGGCATGTGCCTCTTTTCTGTGGTGATGTTATTTGGCATTTCGATCATGTCTGGCACATCGATCACGCATGCCTCGACTACTGACGGTACTATCGAATCGACGAACCGATACGCATATATGGAGGCGGGAAGCTGGATAGATTTGGGTAGCACCGAGGGTAATGTGCATGTAACGGATGCGGGGCTTACGGGCTATGCCTGGAGCGGTGAACTGGGGTGGGTGTCTCTCAGCTGTAGCAATGACAGCTCCTGCGGGACCGTGGATTATGGAGTAGCCAACGATGCTGAAGGCACGCTTTCAGGCTATGCCTACAGCGAGACTGCTGGATGGATAGATTGGGCACCGACGGGCGGCGGCGTGACTATAGACGACTCGGGAGTATTCTCCGGCCGTGCATGGGGGCATCAGGTAGGATGGATCACATTCGGCTGTGCCACGGATGCCTCGTGCGCCACTGTCGACTATGAGATAGTGACGGATTGGCGTCCACTATCAGTACGTACCGCCTCCTCTCCATCACCATCGGGAGATTCTGGATCGATCTCTGGAAGCTCGAGCAGGACGCGGAGAGGGTGGTGGACTATCCAGACTCAGACATCAGATGATGAATCAGTCCAGGATCAGACAGCGGCAGTATCGGAGGTTCTGCCGAGCATCATCGATGCCATAGTTCCTGACTTTCTGCGTCCGCGACGGCAGGTGACGGATGATGCGGAAGTACCGGTACCAGACGTGTCCGAGCGCGCGCCTCAGCCGCTCTCAGGTGCATGGAAGCTGGTGCCGGTATCAGCAGTGCGCGAGTTCGTATTCGCGCCGTTGCCGCAGGACATACGTACGCTAGCGGCGCGGTTCCCGAGCTTCGGGAGGATGCTCGAAGAGGTCGGTGTGAGCCGTCTCTCTGATCTCGACAAACTACAGGGCGCCAAGTTGTCACTGCCAGGACTGTCAGCTCAGAGTGGCGTGTCTCTGGAGCACTTGCCAGAGTTGTTCAAGGAGGCACTGCCCGTAGAGACGATATTCGCACGCGCGGCCAGTGAGACGATCGACCTCCCTATGGCGGTGGTCATAGACGATGCGGGCGATGTCAGTCAGAAGATCAGGACTATGCCTGGCAAGAAGGTCACTCTGGCGATCAAGCCGGAGAGCGCGGCCAGCGCGGTGACGGGCTATCTGGCATTCCGTTCGCGGGGTGTGTCCGCCCAGGCGGAACGCGAGTATGGACAGGACATGCTAGCATTTGTGCTGGCTTCACTGCCTATATTCGCACGGGAGACAGACGCTAGTCAGGCTCCAGTATCTGAGGAGATGATCGTGCAGGAGTTCAACTACGACGACGATGATGGAGACGGTATCTGGACGGCCGATGTAGATACTCCAGTCGTGGCCGGAGAGTATGAGGTCGTGACGTTCATCTCGTACCGCGATCCTGAGATCGGTGTGCGTCAGGTACGCCTGATCACTCTCGTCGACCCGGAGGGATATGTATATGAGGAGATTGCCGGCAAGGAGACACGCGTCCCTGATGCGGTCGTGACGATGTATGAGCAGGACGACACGGGTGCTTTCGTCCTGTGGAATGCTTCACGATACCACCAGGACAACCCGCAGACTACTGGCGTGAGTGGTTCGTACTCATTCCTCGTGCCGCCGGGGACATATCGCATCTCGGTCAGTGCTCCCGGGTACAAGCCATACCAAGGTCAGACCTTCGAGGTCAAGGTTGGTGCTGGCGTCCATGAGAATATCGAGCTCATAGCCGAACGTGGCTGGCTGGCATCGCTGGATTGGAAACTCGTACTCCTCGTCGTCGCTGTGCTCATGCTCGCCCATCACTTCTACAGGGACCGGCGGCGCGATAGGGGTCAGGGTGCCTCGCGCGTATGATCGTTTATCACAATATTCATATCTCACTATGTCATCAATGTCTAGAAAGATCACTGTCTCGCTCATCACGCTGGTACTCGTCATCGTCGTTGCTATCTTCATCGGAAAGTATGCGGATGCTTCGGCTCGCGCTGTCCGCGCGGAGGCCGCTCTGACTGAGCGTACCGGCAGTCAGGCTGCTCTGGACTTCACGGCGGTATTCGTAGACAAGGTGCTCCGTGCGCAGGGAGAGATCGGCTTCGAGGATCGTCTGATGCTAGAGAACGGCGTCCGTGCGCTCAAGGATACTCAGATCATGGATCAGTGGAAGAGATTCGTGGAAAGCTCCAGCGAAGCGGCTGCCCAGAAGGAAGTCACCGCTCTGCTCCAATTGCTCATCGAGAAGGCGGGAGCGAGCGCAAACTAACTTCCCCATCCTACTAGGAGTCGAGTCCAGGTCCACGGCTGGCATTTTTGTCGTTTTTCTGGTAGATTTTGCAGGACTGAGAGCTCGTTCTTTAAAGAAAATTTTGGTCGAAAATTTTTATATCGCTCACGCGATAAAAAATCTTTCGATCCGAATTTCGTACAATCGAAATTCGCGCGCATAGCTCAGTTGGTAGAGCATTCGACTGATACTCGAAAGGTCCTAGGTTCGAATCCTAGTGCGCGCACAAATGATCTGTACCCAAAAAGTGGACACAAGGTACAGAAATCCATCGTTTTCTTTTGTTAGAATCAGTCATTAACAAAAGAACATGAGAACGCCGGAGCATCTGAGAGGCTGTTGCACACAATAAATATTGTGCTAGAATCATTAACGTGTTGCGTTAATAGTTTTAATATAGGCTACTGGGGTCGGGTGGCCAAAAATATGAAGATAATAATCTCGGAAAGCTTTTTCAAAGGCGATAGCAGGGCATTCGAGGATTTTATCAAGTCCCAATACGGGAAGCCGTTACAGAAGGTCTTGCTCAGAAGATTACGGAATGCGGATGCCGCTATGAATCTATGCGTTTTGCTTCAACCCGGCTTTCCTGGAGATTGGCATTGGCTTGAAGGCAATAGGGCTCATCAGCTGGGAGCGAATCTTTCAAGGGGCATGAGACTGGTCTGCGAAGCCGATGGAGATCTGAGGCAATACATGGACCAGGGCGGTGGCATAAGTTGTAAGATGATAACCACTTTGGTCATCGCAGATATCGTAGACTATCATTGAACTATATGAGCACGAACATCATAAATCAGAACGTGTACGAACCCATTTCTCCGATACCACCTGGAGAGACTCTGGAGGAAATCCTGGAAGAGCGTGGGATCACCCAAGCTGAGTTTGCCAAGCGCGTAAACAAGCATCCGAAGACGATCAACGAAATCATCAAAGGAATTGCCGTCATCACACCTGAGACCGCGCTCGAATTTGAACAGGTGCTAGGTCTACCCGCTTATTTCTGGAACAATCTCGAAGCTAGATATCAGGAGATGAAGCTCCGAGAAGAAAAAGATGAGGAACACGCATCTCTCATAAGTGAGGCGGCGTCATATCCGTATGCAGAGATGACGGCCTATGATTGGGTGCCACGTACCTCGAATCCAAGAGAAAGGGTATCGAATCTCCTTTCATATTTTGCCGTCACTGATTTTAAGAACATCATAGAGAAAGGGGCCTTTCGCATATCCACGAAGCATGCGTATTCCATACCGGCTATAACTTCGTGGTTGCGGAAAGGTTCGATAGATGGTTCCAAGATAGGAACCGCCAGCTTCGATAAAGCAAAGCTCAAATCAAGTCTATCGGCGCTCCGGCTCCTAACAAAAGAATCTGATCCAAACAAGATGATGAAGGAGATAGAAGCCTTGCTTTCAAGTTGCGGCGTAGCTTTCGTGGTTACAAAAAGCCTCAAACATGCTCCCATAAACGGAGCGACGAGGTGGCTAAACCCCGACAAAGCCCTACTTCAGCTCAGCTTGAGATACAAGTACGCGGACATATTCTGGTTCAGTCTGTTCCATGAGATCGGCCACATCATCTATGAGAACAAGAAGGACTTTAATATAGATCTGGTAAATAATTCTGTCGAGCCAGAGAAAGAGGAAAAAGCTGACAGATTCGCATGCGATCAACTCATAGAACCCGAGGCATATAAACAACTCACTGAATACCTGAAAAGAAACCGACTCTCTGGAGCCGATATGTATAGAGTTATATCCAGATTTTCCGAGAAGGTGGATATTCATCCAGGAATCGTATCCGGTCGATTACAGCACGAGAAAATTCTTGCTCCGAACATGAATAGGTTACGGATAAAGTTCGAGTGGGCCGAATAACATGATTGTGCTTTGGACATAGGAACGGTACCGAAATGTATGACCGACATGAGTGTCTATCGTGATTATTTACGGTATAATTATAAGGATTAAGAACGTAAGAATTGGTCAAAAAAATATGAACACCAAAACAACCCCCAAAGACTTCTTCCTGCACCTGGCCGCGACCGTCGTGCTCTACGTCGCCGCAGGCTCTCTTATCAACCTCTGGTTCGCCGTGATCAACTATTTCCATCCCGACGCGTTGGCCGGATATTTCTACGGCAATAGCGTCGCGTGGCCGATCTCGATGCTCGTCGTGCTCGTCCCGGCGTTGTATATCATCGAGTGGCTGATCGGTCGTGACATGGCTCGGATGCCCGAGAAGAGAGATCTCTGGATCAGACGCTGGAGGATCTATCTGACCATCTTCCTAGCCGCGGCTCTGATGATCGGCGACCTGATCGCGCTCGTCAATGTCTACCTCAACGGCGAGATCACCGCTCGATTCATCTACAAGATCGTCGTCATACTGCTGACCGCCGGAGCCGTAGGAAAGTACTATTTCTTCAGCCTCTATCCTGACCTGCGTTGGTCGAAGGTCGCGCGAAAGGTCAATCCATGGTTCGGCGTCATATTCTCCCTGGCGGCCGTCATCCTCGGTTTCATTGCGGTCGGATCGCCGGCTACTCAGCGTGCGCTCCGATTCGATGCCGAGCGCACGAGCGACCTACAGACCATCCAGTGGCAGGTGCTCAACTACTGGCAGCAGAAAGGAGAGCTTCCCGCCGATTTGGATGCGCTCGAGGATCCGCTCGCGTATTTGGATATACCTACTGATCCAGAGACGGAGGACGCATATGGGTATAGCGTCACATCGTCTTCTTCCGAAAAGCCGGCATTCGAGCTCTGTGCTGTATTCTCCCGTCCTTCGAGAGATGGTGAGGGTAGGGGAGCATATGGTGGCAGAGGAGGCATCTATCCTATGGCATATGACATGGTCTCGTATCCCGCGATGGACGGGGGAGACAACTGGAAGCATGGGGAGGGTCTGACCTGCTTCGATCGATCCATAGATCCGGACAAGTATCCGGTGAACAAGCCAGTACCGCTCGAGCCGAGGGCTATCTGATTTGACGGACAATTTTGAGCTCCATACTCCGAGTTGGACAGCAAAACAACAAATAAGAACGGGGTCGGCTGATGGAATATGTCTCTCTCTGAAAAATCTTAGTCGCTTTTTTTGGTTTTGACTTGTGGTGTACACCCCGCCGTGGCGGGGTGTGGCTCAAAAGGCCGAGATATCAAAACACATATCTGATCGAATGTACATGAAAATCTCGCAGGAATGGAGGTCGCTGTGGGAAGGCGGTCGAGAGTGGCGGGGCGGAGCAGGTCATATCTTTTTTTGTTGCAATGGAGAGCCGAACGACTTTTTTTGTTGTGACGGCGCATGCGATCAGTATAGCCAAATCCGACATATTGGACTCCTGCGACCATATCATGCCCGTAAGGATTTTGCCGAAACGTGATCCTGTGCTATAATCGGGCACGTCTATATCGCGTATCCGTCCGCGTTTTATTTTGCAACTGTCTTAACCTAACACAACCCACCCATGACCCCCGGCAAAAAGACCAAGATCGTTTGTACTATCGGACCCGTAACAGAGAGTGCCGATAAGCTCGCCGAGCTCGTCAGCGCGGGTATGAACGTCATGCGCCTCAATTTCTCTCACGGAGATTTCGCCGAGCACCAGGGCCGTGTCGACAATCTACGCAAGGTCATGAAAGAATCCGGCAAAGCAGTAGGCATCCTCCAGGATCTCTGTGGTCCCAAGATCCGCATTGGCACATTTCAGGACAAGATGATCACGCTCCATGAGGGCAAGACATTCACCTTGACGACCGACGAGATCGAGGGCACCGAGGAGCGCGTTCACGTCAACTACCCTCAGCTCCCCAAAGAGGTCAAGAAGGGCACCATCATCATGCTCCAGGACGGCACCAAGCGCCTCGAGGTGCAGGAGGTCAAGGGCAACGATATCGTCACCACGGTCATGATTGGCGGCAAGCTCTCCGGCAGGAAGGGCGTCAACGTCCCCGGAGCCAATCTCTCCATCTCCGCCATGACCGACAAGGACAAGTCCGATGTCGAGTTTGGCATCAAGAACAACGTAGATTTTGTGGCGCTGTCGTTCGTGCGTCGCGCTTCGGATATCCGCGAGCTCCGCGAGATCCTCGACAAAGCCGGATCCAAGGCCCAGATCATCGCCAAGATCGAGACGCCTGAGGCGCTCGGTTGCATAGATGAGATCATCAGCCTATCCGACGGGCTCATGGTCGCCCGTGGCGATCTAGCTATCGAGATCCCGGCAGAGGAGGTCCCGCTGGTCCAAAAGCTCATCATCTCCAAATGCAACGCCGTCGGCAAGCCGGTCATCACCGCCACGCAGATGCTCGAGTCGATGATCAAGAATCCCGTCCCGACCCGCGCCGAAGTCTCCGATATCGCCAATGCCATCATCGATGGCACGGATGCCATCATGCTCTCCGAGGAGACGACACTCGGCGATTATCCGGTCGAAGCGGTCAAGATCATGTCCAAGGTCGCTTGCAGAGTCGAGAGCGAGGTCTATACGCGCGATACGATCACCGAATACGACGAGTCGCATGGCGTGACGGATGTGGTATCTCAGTCTGCCGTCCGTGCCGCGCACAATGTCGGCGCCAAGCTCATCGTCGCTCTGACTCGATCTGGCAAGAGCGCCCGCATGATCGCCCGCTACAGGCCTGCCGAACGCATCCTCGCGCTCTCTGACGCTCCGGAGAATCTCAACAAGCTCATGCTCTCATTTGGCTGTTATCCGATGGCTACGCCGACCTTCAAGACGGTCGATGAGATCATGGATATCGTGCGCACCGCCGCGCTCGACAGCGAGCTGGTCAAGAAAGGCGACAAAGTCGTCATCGTAGCCGGCATGCCCTTTGGCACGGCCAAGGATACCAACTTTATACTGGTGGAGACGGTGTAGTTGCATAAAGGAGGATGGAATCAGTCCTGCCACGGCGAGATAAGGAAGAGGGGATATGGGTTTGACATGAAAGTAAAAATTCGGTAGAGTCCCTTTTGGGAATAAGGGAACAGTCCACATTGTGTGGACTGTTTTTGACAACGAAATAACAACAAAGAAGGAAGAGCAGTATGAAACAAATAGTTCAATGGGCAAGCGCTGTGATGGCGCTTGCGATGTCCGTCGTGATGACGGTCAATGGACAGACCACTGATCAAGAACTGGCGTACGAATACGTACAAGGGGACATCCAAGCCAAAGCGAAGGAGGCCAAGCTCACGGGCATCTCTACGCTAGAGAAGATCGTGACCGATGTCGAGAGCGGCAGAGTGCCTCTCGCCATCTATCCTCCGGGGCATCTCGAATGGCTGGCCAAGATCGGCGACGATCCATTGCCTGTCCAGGAGACCACGAGGGCGCAGTTCGCAAGATCCGGCGATGGTGGCATGATGTACATGCAGAAGTCCTTCAATCCGCTCACCCAAAAGTTTCAGGTCATCGACCTAGGGACGTTGGGGTCTGGTTTCAGTTGGGCCTTCGGAATCAATAATTCTGGGCAGGTTGTAGGATTTAGTTCTACTTCAGGTGGTCAAGAGCGCGCCTTTCTTTGGTCCAATGGCTTCATGCAAAACCTGGGAACTCTCGGCGGTGCTGATAGCCGAGCTCTTGGGATTAATAATCTAGGGCAGGTAGTTGGATATAGTCACACCGCCGGTGGTTTACAGCATTCGTTCCTATGGTCTAATGGCTCCATGCAAGATCTCGGAACGTTAGGCGGTTCTGAAAGTCTCGCTGAAGCAATTAATGGTCTGGGGCAGGTGGTTGGGTGGAGTCAGACAATAAATGGCTGGAATGCTTTTGTTTGGTCTAACGCTTCTATGCAAGATTTGGGGACGATTGGAGCATCATACGGCCATGCTTACGGGATCAACAGTTCTGGGCGAATAGCAGGGACTAGCTATCTACCAAGTGGATATTATCATGCTTTTCTTTGGTATGGTGGTACCGGATATGACCTTGGAACTGCAGGAGGCGTCAGGAGTGTTGCTTATGGAATCAATGATGAAGGCAAAGTGGTAGGACAAAGCTATACCTCAAACAGTATTTGGCACGCTTTTCTCTGGTCTAATGGCTCCATGCAAGATCTCGGAACGTTAGGCGGTTCTGAAAGTTGGGCTTATGCTATTAACAATCCTGGACAGATAGTAGGGTTTAGTCGTGTATCAACAGGTTTAGGGTCAGCTTTTCTGTGGAACGAAGGAGTCATGTATGATCTTGTTAGTTTGGTGGATACGAATGTCAGTCCGGGATGGTCTCTGGCATATGCACAAGACATCAATGACTCAGGTCAGATCGTCGGCTTGGGCATCAACCCCCAAGGCCAAACCCATGCCTTCCTCCTCAATCCTCTTCCGGAGGGTGTCGAGGAAACGCTCGATACGCAACTTCCCCCGCCTGTCTTCGGAAACTATCCAGTGAAGGAGCCGGGGAAGGATAGCTTGGTGTTGGTCACGCATGGGTGGCAACTGAAAGTCGCAGGAAATTTTCCACAACCGGATGTTTCCTGGATATATACCATGTCCAATAACATGAGTATATATCTTGCTAGTCAAGGCATCACTAACTGGCAAGTTTGGGGATATCCATGGATTAGTAATGCTTGGAAACTCAAACCTTCTCATGCGCTTGTCAATGCTCGACAGGAAGGGGTCAATCTTGGTTCAGTCCTCGCTACTCAAGGATGGAGCAATATCCATCTCATTGGTCACAGCGCAGGGGCAGAATTAATCCAAGTAGCCTCCGAGTTGGTGAAATCAAACGCATCGTCTACGATAGTTCACTGCACATTCCTCGATCCATATGTCGGAAGCGACAAGGCAGGGATCACAAACTATGGAAAGGGAGCAGATTGGTCGGACAACTATTTTGTCCATGATCTGTTTACCCAATCTGCGACAGAAGGGTGTCTGAGTAATGCTTACAACATCGGCGTAAGATTACTTGATCCGTTCAAGATTCCTGGTATTACGCAATTCCCATCCACTCCGGGTGACCCACAGATCACTTGTGAGATCACCGGTACGTCGCATGAATGGCCACGTCTCTTCTACGACAATACCATCACAGGAAACACGAATTCCGAATACCTAGGATTCGGTTTCCCTCTAAGTATGGAAGGAGGCAACTGGTCGTACGCGCTTGCCAACTATCCTACTGGAAATGTTCCGGCACAGGTCTTGGGAACGGTAGATTGTACAGAATATATTCCGTCCAATCCATTCTCATGGCCCGAATGGAACGTGAACTTCGGTTCCTGGCCGTCATTCCAAAGCACGAGCGGAGACATGGTGAAGGGTAATGGCTCACTGACTCTGACCCAAGGATCGCCCGTCTGGATCGGCACGGTCGTTAATCCCACCAATCCGGTCAATACCGTATCATTCGACATGGAATTCATCGGCACCAACGGGTCAAGCTCCCTCCTCTCCGTCTACTGGGACACGAACGTCATCGGATCCGTGAGCGAACTCCATGTTCGACCCGGCCTCCGACACTATTCGTTCTCGTTCCCGCAGGCGCAAGCTAACGGAGCCTACATCCTTGGATTCCGTTCAGACCCGTACACCAACGCCCTCTCCACAGTTGTGCTGACCAACGTGGCGTTGACACAGATCGGCGTCAGCCAGCCGTTCACCCTGTCGGTCGTCACCAATTCAGTCAATGGGTTGGTATACGAGTTACAAGGGGAGTCGGGGTTCAATTACACGATCCAAGGGTCGACCAACTTGATCGACTGGACTGAAGTTGCCCAACTCATCAATACGAACGGCACGGTTCGTTTCTTCGATCAACAATCGTCAAGCCATTCCCGTCGCTTCTACCGAGCGGTGGCACCAAATGGTCCTTAACAGCTCTTTTGGGTTCTTTCATACCCGCATGTCCTCTGGATGTGCGGGTTTTTGTGTACTCAAAGTTTCCACAAAATAAATATGAGAACGGCAGGAGATAACAGACACAAAAACCCTAATAGTACCGAAAAATACCCAAGCCAAGAAGACTCTTTTGATTTTATGCTCCTAAATCCAAAAAATATTCCTATTGCAACCAAAATGACAGATATGGATATTATACTATTCTGGACAATTTTCGCAGAAGTATTGAATGTCAAATTGGGCCATACAAAAGAAATTATCAAAGGTAATACATAAAAACACAGCAATGCTGATATATGTAGAGAAATAGAGAACACAATATTTTTATATTTTTTCATGAGATTAATTATATCATGTTTACCATATCAGGCGTCATTCTCACCAACATCACGCTTGGGATGTCGGGACCATCGGAGCCATTCAAGCTCTCGGTCACCGCGGATACCGTCGGCGCATCCAGGGTCCTGGAGCTCACCGGCCAGTCGAACTTCACCTACGTCGTCGAAGCCTCGACCAATCTGGTCACTTGGGAGTCGATTTCCGTCCTCGTCAACACCAATGGGGCGGTCAGATTCTACGATCCTGATTCACCGAATCATCGTCAGAGATTCTACCGTGCCACGGTGCCTTCGTTGTAGTTCTTTGCTACTTCAGCTCTTTTGAGTTCTTTCACGAGCCCGCCTGTCTAACGATGGGTGGGCTTTTTGATTTTGCCTATTATTAATCCTACAAATAAACCTATTATCATCCAAAATATGGTTGATAATGTCATGAGTATTATATTTGATATGTTTGTCCCAAAAAGAAAATATACAGGAGATGCGAATACTGTTATTAATGGGACTATACATACTAAATCTCCCTCTGGATCAGAAAACAAAGTCGGCCCTAGTAGATAACAAGAATACATTATTGCAATTAAAACAATGCTAACAATTAAACTCGTCACTACTCCTCGTATCCAGTATGGTATTTTGTTCATGATGTGTAATTGTAGCATATTTTGTAGACCATCAATTCAGCTCTTTTGGGTTCTTTCACGCCCGCATGTCCTCTGGATGTGCGGGTTTTCTATATCCGCCACGCAATATATGTGAGGATCAAAGGAGAGAAGATTATCAAAATACCGATTATCATGAGCAGGGTACTAGCCCAGGATGACTCACTCTTAGTGGTGGATGCAAATTTACCCGCTCGGCATCTTCTGTTTTCCTTCTTTTCCTTTTTCCCTTATAATATGCACATGCGCACACGCAGCATGTATGTCATACCCGATACGGCGCTCATCCTCGACGGAAGCCCCCAGGAGTATCCGCTCCTGCTCAGGGACCTACCTTCCCACGAGAAGCCGCGCGAGAAGCTCCAGGCACAGGGCCCCGAGGCCTTGACCGTCAAGGAGCTCCTTGCCGTCATCCTCAATACCGGCACGACCAAGGAGGATGTCATGGAGATGTCTGGCCGCATCATCCGTGATTATGGCGAGCGGAGCATCCTGGCCGCGCGCGATCCTGAGAAGCTTGCCCAAGATATGGACATCCCGATCGGCAAGGCATTCCAGATCGTCGCCACAGGAGAGCTCGGTAGGAGGTACTATGATCGGAGCAATACCGGTCTCGTCACCATCAGGAATGCTCGCGACGTACACGAATACCTGCATGATATGCGCAACCTGCCGAAAGAGCACCTGCGAGGCCTCTATCTCAACACGCACAATCGCATCATCCGAGACGAGGTGATATCGATAGGGACCATCAATTCCAACATCATCCATCCGCGAGAGGTCTTCAAGATCGGCCTCGACGCCAATGCCGTCGCCGTCATCCTCGCTCACAATCATCCATCAGGAGAGGTCGCCGCGAGCGAGCAGGACATCGAAGTCACCAGACAGCTCGTCCAAGCAGGCAAGATACTCGGCATCAGAGTGCTCGACCATGTCATCATCGCCGGAGATTCGTACTCGAGCGTGAGTGCGGACTACTAACCGAGAGGATCGAGATAGAGGGAGGAGGGATCCTTCTCGCTCGTGCCTCATCATACAATATGAGAGATTATCAACTCATCTCACCCTCGCTGGAGGGCATTATTCGCCATAATTCAGTGACGTACGAAGGGATCAAGCGCCCAGAAGAAGTCCTGCGCATCATGGACGGTCCTATCGCTCGTGGTCGCGGCAAACAAGGCGACTCTCACGACGATGCCGGTCCCGAGAGTGGATACACCGAGCACCAGCAAAAGATCATCGAACAGTACTTCCACGACTTGTACGGCGTCTTCATGAAGAAGCTCGCGTATTTCGTGGTCGAGTCTAGCTACGAGAGCGATCTGCCGCTCAAGCTACAAGCTATGCTCCAGGAACTCATCAAGATCAAGACGCTCATGGATAGGTCTGGACATATCCATGCCTGATACCAGGAGGGTATAAGTTGCTTTTTCTGTCCGTGCCTATACAATAGCCCCATGTCTTCACGGGATCACTTCAAAGGGATGCGCATAGCGGTCATCGGGATCGGAGCGCACGGGGAGATGATCGAGGATGTGAAGTATCTCATCAAGGCGGGCGCGTGGGTCTCTATATATGACCTCAAGAGCGAAGCTCGGCTCAAGACTAGCCTAGTGGCTCTGCGCGCCGTCGGCCTGGCCAACTATGTCTGCGGATCGATCCCGCCGGACGATCTGATCGATATGGATCTGATCGTCCTCTCTCATGAATATCCTCGAGACGCGGCTTTCCTGGCCGGACTCTCTGTGCCGATCGAGTATGTCGAGACGCTCTTCTTCAAACTAGCTCCTCCGGTCACGCTCGTCGGTGTCATCGGATCGAGTGGCAGATCTACGGTCATGTCTATGCTCAAGCCGCTCCTCGAGAGCGTCTGTGAAGCGGATGAGGAGCATGGTCTCTATGTGATCGACCAAGATTCACCGCGCGGATGCTTGCCATACCTCAAAAAAGCCAAAAACGGTGATATCGTCCTGATGCGCATCTCCGATGACCTGTCGCATGAGCTCCATGCCATGCGCATCAGCCCGCAGGTCGCGGTATGCACGTCTATCCCCGCGCCCCGCTCGTATGGAGAATCTCCCTTTGAGATCCTGGCGTATCAGACGTACAACAACTTCCTCGTCGCTTCGGATGAGGTCATCGATGCCGCCCGCTCGATGTCTACGCCTCCTCGCGCCAAGATGCTCCGCACCAAACCCTCGTATATCCCAGATCAGTGGGATCTCCCAGTCCGTAACCCGCACGACCGTGCCAACGCGGCGCTCGCGCTACAAGCGGCGCGCTTGTTCAAGGTCGACGATGATGAAGCGGAGGAACTCCTCTGCTCATGGAAGCCGCTCAAGGGTCGTCTCGAGTTCGTCAAGAAAGCCAAGAACCTCGAATGGTACAACGATTCGTCATCGACTACTCCAGATGCGGTGCGTGCCGGACTGATAGCGCTCGATATACAAGGCAAAGCAGGAGTCCTCATCTTTGGAGGCGCGGATACAGGCCATGATTATCGTCCGCTCTATGCAGATCTGGCCACTCACGTGCACACACTGGTCGTCATCCCGGGTAGCGGCACGCTCGTCGAGCGTCCCTCGATCATGACTATCGACGGCGTCGTCACGCACTCGGCCCCATCGATAGAATCTGCCGTGGTCTGGATCTCAGAGCATGCGAGCAGGGGAGACAAGATACTCTTCAGCCCCGGCTTTGACGCGGGTGGCGTCGATGGGTCCAAGAAGGAGCGGGGAGAGAGGTTCGTGAGAGCGGTGAGGGGGTTGTAGAAGTCGACTCTCATCTCCCTCCGATCATGCATACTACTGCTCCGTCGATGACGTGGCCGGTGTATGCCGCTTTCATCGCTCCGACAATGGAGAGAGCGCTGTTGGGCGAGATGTCGAGACCCGCGTGCTCGCGGACGAGCGCCTGTGCCGAGAGAATGTCGTCATTGGAAGCGATCCAGCCGGATCCGCCAGTCTGTTCGATGAGTGGTATGAGCTTGGCCTTGCGATAGGCGGTGCGATCTACGATGGCATCCGCGGAGGATGGTTCCTCTGGCCCATCATACGGATCGAATTCCTCAGCTATCGGGTGGCATGACGATGTCTGTACGATGTGGACCTGGATAGGGAGCTTCTCTCTCAGGAAATACGATGCGAGGGCCTGGGCAGTCGTCCCTGAAGATGTCCCGATGAAGATGGCGCCGATAGGCGCGTCTGTGGCGCTCTCGGCGATCTCGCGCGCCAGCGCTCCGTATCCATCGAGTGCCGCGTCGTCCGTGGATTGACGAAGACTGCGCACCCCTTCGTCAGTCGCTTGCATCAAAGCTTGCAAAGGCCGCTCTTTGACGAGCACGCGGATGGTCTCGGTCTGGAAGGCATTGGCCTCATCGGCGGCTTTTTTGACCGATGCGAGCTTTGCTTTGTCGGCTTTATTCCCTATGAATATGTCAAGAGATAGTGCGTCAGTGTCCGTGATTCCCGGCTCTGCTGACCGCTGGGTGTGCTCGCGGATCTTGGTCCCGATGTGTAGCGCAGCCGCCAGTGCGGCGTTGCCCGAAGAGGATATAGCGAATCGTCGGTCGCCTCGGGCGAGGTATCGATCGATCATATCCGGTATGGAGCGGCCTTTATGCGACCTATAGGGGTGGAGATCCTCGCGCTTCAAGGAGAGGCCTGGGAAGCCGATGGTGGTGCCGAGGTGGGGATATGATTCGAGAGGGGTGATCATCGTTGTGTCGTTGTAATCGTACCCCATTTCCGCTAGTATTGAAAGGCGGCCACAGGCTGCTGTTTTATCCGATATGTTTCATCAAAATCTCAAAACTATGAATATGCTCTGTATATGCCCTGAATGCAAGAACACTATAGACCTTGCGCGATATCCCAATCTCGCCGCCGGCATGGTCATCGAGTGCGATCATTGTGGTATGACCCTCCTGGTCAAGGAGATCG
This sequence comes from uncultured Candidatus Saccharibacteria bacterium, assembly GCA_964543075.1. Classification (GTDB taxonomy): domain Bacteria; phylum Patescibacteriota; class Minisyncoccia; order Phycocordibacterales; family PALSA-1337; genus C7867-002. Next base: position 21,207 of record CAZIVT010000005.1, read on the forward strand.
CCGCCGACGGCGCTGTCTCCACAGAGATAGTCGACGAGGGGAAGTAGCAGATCGGGAATCGATCATTGATCGTTGAGCGATTTGACCGTCTCTTCGATCATCCCTCTGAATCCGTGCGAACCGAGGAAGGCGACACAGTCGCCTTTTTGGGTCTGTTCGGCGATGAACTTGACCAGGAGAGCGTCATCATCGATATATACGGCCTCTTGATGCGTCTTGGCGATCGTCGCGGCGAGCTCGTCGCCTTCCATGGGCTGTGCGCCGTCGGCGGCGGTCTTGAGCTTGGTCAGGCGAGGTATGACGACGATATCGGCGTCTTTGAAGGCGTGGTCGTATGCATGGGCCGTGGCATGTTGTCGTCCGCCGATGTTGGGCTCGAAGACGACGATGATCTTCCCTGTATAGACCTCTTTGATGTTCTCTAACACGGACAAAGCTTTGTCGGGAGTCGGAGCATGGCAATCCAATATAGTCACGTCTCCATCATGACGTTTTTCGAATCGACGCTTGATGCCTCTGAATGATGTTATGGCGGATATTATCACATCGGGATCTATGCCGAGGTTATGCGCCATGGCGAACGCGGCGGTTATGTTTTCTGCATTGAACCTCCCGAACATAGGCGAAGAAACGACATATGTCTTTCCTGTGTGATGAATTCGAAACTCGATCCCTGATCGTGATGGTCGGACTTCATCATATCTATAATCAGCGCTCATGGATTTTCCATAGGATATCATCGTTCGTGAGCCTTTCGATGTGGTATCACAGAGCAGACGAGCCACACCGCTATCATCGGCGCAGTACACTATAGCTCCGTTGCTCGGCATCCCATCGATCATCTTTTTGAATGCGGAAAAATAGTCGTCTTCTGTCGGATATAGATCGGCATGATCCCAGGAAGCCGAGGTGAGGAGGAGATGAGTAGGAGAGTAGAATGCGAACTTGGGCCTGCGGTCTGATATCGATATCTGGTATTCGTCTCCTTCGACGACGCTCCAGGTTCCATCGGATATCGCGCTTGTATCATGCGAGAGAGAGATACCGCCGGTAAAATAGCTTGGATCCATCTCCGCTTTGAGAAGGATATAGGATAACAAAGACGATGTCGTCGTTTTGCCCCAGGTACCGGCTACAACGATCGAATGCTTCTTGATCACATATCGGCCGAGCGCCTCGGCAAAGGGAATGATCGGTATATCATGTTCGCGAGCAAACGCGATCTCTGGGTTTGACGGGCTTGTGCCTATTCCGCCGATGATCACGAGTTCGGGCATGAGTTCGGACATGTTCTCTGGATGCCATCCAGCGTAATAAGGCACTCCCGCATCGGAAAGCGACGTAGAAACCGGTGGATAAAACCCTTTGTCGCTCCCGGTGACCTTGACGCCCTTGCGGTGCAGAGCGATGGCCAGCGCGCTGGTAGCGACGCCACAGATGCCGATGATATGTACTCTCTTGGGTAACGGGGACATGGGGTAAGTTTACAGTGTGCATCGAAAAGTGCAAAGCCGTACTCTATACCCGCAGGGTAGACCTGCGGAGAACCATAGAAAAACCCCGACGCGTAGCCGCGACGGGGTATGAATATCTGACTCACTCGGTCACGAGTCGGAAGAGGGTACCTCCGCCGATCATGGGTACCGTCATCCGATATCTGCCTTCAGAGAAGGAGATAGGCAAGTCGACGGTCGTCCAATCTGATCGATCGAGCGCTTTCTCTTGCACCTTGCATGATGTGCCGGGTGGCAAGGGGAGTAGTTGTATCCACGAGAGCTCGACGTATCGGCAATCGTCCTCTCCTGTATAGGGCTGGCCTATGCGCAGGACTGGTTTGAGATCCAGATTGAGCTTCTCGAATCCGCTCAATTGGGCGAGAGCAATGATGTCGAGCGCGCTCGGCAACACCCTGTCTCCCGGAGCGAACGATCCTCCCATGAGGGTTCGCGGAGCGACGAATTGGTGGATGTGGCTCTGCACTCCGGCCAAGTTGGTCTTGAGCGGTATCTGCATACCGGCCCACGGCCCCTCGTCTATGTCGATGTCTCCATCGGCCGACTCGGCGATGAAGGAATCATTGGCCTTGGCCATGCCGAGGCTGTGACCGATCTCATGGAGTGCGGCAGTGAACAAGTCGATGTGTTGCGTCGCTTGTGGGCGACTGAACCATCGCGTGGCGTTCACCGGTCCGGCTCCGAGGTCGACGATGTGCTCGATGTAGGTCCCCGTGGGACATTGCAACGGTTCCGGATCCAGATACCAGAGGTAATTGACCGGGTCGTCGTTGTTATTGAAGGCAATGAGTCCGAGGGTCTCTCGATTGGGCGAGCCGCCTTGAGAGATGAGCACGTGATTGCCTCCGCCGCAGTCCATCCATTGGAATTGGTTGGTGATGGCGACGTCATCGAGGATGATGGCTTCCCATACGTCACATGCGGCATTGACGATGTTGGTCAAGTTGCCTGATCCGATAGTGTTGGTCGGGGGAGTGCCCCCGAGGAATTCCCTGATGATGGTCAGGGACCATGAACGCTCTGATCCGCCTATGAGGAGGATGAGCACTACGAGCAGTGTTTTCATTGTAAAGACCTTTTGTAATTTTGTTGTTGGTTTGGTCCCTAACAACCCTTCGTATATACTATCATAAATTGACATGATTGTCAATATTGTGTGTGGATAGGTCAAAACAGCCCTTTGTTAAAGGCTTTTGGCGAGCGGCTTCGAGGAGGCCGAGAAATTACTTACCGAGGGTTTCCTTGGCTCGATGGAGGTCATCCGACCATGCGTGTCCGTCGAACCATTCCAAACCCTTGAATTGGAGCTTGTAGACGTCGGTTGGCCGTTGTAGAGAACCCAGATAGACGTATCTGAGCCCTTGGCGTTTGCTCTGCTCGATAGCGAGCGTCATCATGCCGAGACCCATGTCTTTCGGCGATTTTCCAAGATCATAGAATGGATATGAGTAGTGGAGGATGTCGGCATTGCGATAGCAGATAGAATAGCCGAGAGGGGCATCGGATGGAGACGTGGTAGCTTTCGGTCCATACATCAGAAGCTTGTTGAAGTTGCTCTTGGCGGCATCAGTGAGCATCTCCTTCACCTTCTGTGCGCTCATGATGTGTGCCCCGAATTTTTCTGCATAGAAATCCTTGGCGAGCTTGCCGACAGTGAAGTCATATTCGGTGAGAGGCAGAGAAGCTTCATTCGAGGAGATTGCTTCGACCTTCTTGAGTATGCGCCTGTTCTCGCTCGATAGCTCGAATTTCGAGAGATCGACGCGCACGCTCCGTGTCTGGTGCATGACGCCTTTGCCGATACGGGTGAAGACGTAGCCGCGGTCGTACATGTCCGAGACGTTCTCATCGGAGAAGTCGGTGATCGTCTGAGAGTTCCAGTGGAGATAGTTCATAGAGAGTTGCATAGTTACATAGTACCCAGTTACATAGTTCTCGCTATCGAATATAGATGAGGAAACTATGAAACTATGCAACTGGGTACTATGTAACTACTAGTGTAATGCCAACCAAAAGCCGAACACGACGAACATGAAGTGCACGATCCAGAAGCGCATGACGGTCTTCTCCTCGCTCCAGCCCTTGAGCTCGAAATGGTGATGAAGCGGAGCCATGCGGAAGATGCGGCGACCAAAGAGGTGCTTGGATATGACCTGGATGACGACAGAGAATGCCTCCACATAGAACATGAATCCGATGAAGATGAGCGAGACTGTCTCGCCGATGGCCATCGCGTTGACAGCGAGGAGCGCTCCGAGTCCGAGACTGCCGACATCTCCCATCATGAAGCGCGCAGGCTTGATATTGAAATACGTGTACGCAACAAGGGCTCCGACGGCAGTGGCATTGATGATAGCTATCTCGCCAAAGCCGTTGATCCACGAGAGTATGGTGAGGGCGCTGAATGTAGTGACGAGCATGCCGCCAGCGAGGCCGTCCATGCCATCGGCGATGTTGACCGCGTTGGCCGTGAACATGACGATGAAGACGATGATCGGTATGACGAATAGGCCGAGGTCTATGCCGTTGCCGAAGGGGGGATAGATATAGTGCCAGGCGGGTCCGAGCTTGAAGTAGACCCACCACGCAGTGACGACGCCGGCGATGAACTGGAGGATGAGCTTTTCGTGGACGAAGACGCCCTTGCGCGTCCGTGATCCGAACCAGACGGATAGGCGCTTGAAGGCGCTCCAAGGCAAGGTGATGATGTACCATAGCCGCATGTTCCAGTGCTGGTGGATGCGGATCAAGGTGAATATATGCTTGAGCTTGCGCGAGCGCCGTTCGGAACCATAGACATTGAGCAGGTCATCGATGCCACCAAGCAGGGCAGATATGAGCATGACGCCGATCGGTACATAGGTGAATGATCTCGACCAATTGAAGAGGTAGGTGATGGCGGCGACAGTGACGATCACGAGGAGCCCTCCCATGACAGGAGTCGTCGCCTTGTAGGCATGAGATCCGAGAGATGCGAGCTCAGTCTTGGCGCCTTTGATCAGCTTGTACCGGTAGAGGATACGGGTCAGTATGGGCGCCCATGCATACGCAAGGGCAGCACCAGCGATGGTGAAGCTCAGGATATGGGCCAAATCAGCGGTGCCTTCGAGGTAGGCTATCATGGTACGATACGATACCATGAAAACAGGCCTATTTCAACGATAGCCGACGAGAGCGTCTCGTCAGCTATATATCGGCGGCTCCTAGCGCAGCCTCCGTATAGATGTCTCTGATCCCTTGGCTCGCGCGAATATGCGGTTGTCGTCACCGGTTCTGCCCTCCTCGATCCATGAAGCTTTGAGGATAGATCGACTAGGGTCGACGATCTCTATAGTGCCCGTGCGAGCGCCGGTGCCATAGATGCCGTCTTCGGGATAGGCGATAGCGTGGACATAGTGGAGGATCGAAGGGGTATCATCATGGTAGTCGACCCGGTGTATGACGAGCATGTGGTCACGATCGGGTTGTGTGGCAGTTGCCGGATCATCGCTACGCGCTCCCAACATGATCATCATATCGCCGGGGAGGACATGCGCGAGATCGATGGCGCCGCTGTTGGTCTCATCAGCGAGCGTCGCGACATCGCAATTCTCCACAGGCCTGAGTGCACAACGCATCTTGCTGATGATGCCCGAACAGTTGACGTAGGAGATGCGCTTGCTGAGAGCGTCGTGTCCTGTCGCTCTGCTCTCGGCATCGAGGATATGGTATGCCAATCCGGAGCAATCGATGCCGAGCCCAGCCTCGATGAGCAGTCGCTTGAGGCTAGGGCCGTCTAGGGTATCAGGAGAGATGTGTGACTTGATCATCTGGGCCCGTGCCTCGTCGATGATGGATCTTGGGTCGCCCTTGCCGATATATGTACGCAAAGCAGCGCGAGAAGAGGATGACTTGTTATTGAAATAAGGGACTGCGCAAGTCGCTGAGCCGATATTGCATCTAACATATCCGTCCATGACGGATAAAGCTTCTTTTGAAAGTGTCTGCGTCTGTATCGCCATAGGATGCTTATGAGGATGATAGGGCTCGGGCTATGCGCTCGCCGAGCTCACCGAAGAGCTCATGATCTCTCATGATCCCGTGCTCGGTCTGGATGCGTATGAGATCCTCGTGTAGTTCGGTATTGGGGTATGTGGCGATAGAACAGCCCATAGATGAGAGGGTAGAGAGGGCGCTTTCGGAAGGTGTACGCATGTTTCCGGTCACACGCTGGACGATCTGGGATCCGGCAGTGATCGGTATGAGCTCCCCGTCGAGCGGTTGGCCGAGGAGAGAGGCAAGATGAGCTTCGAATGTGATCATGCCCGACGTTCCCGCCTGACGCTGGCTACGCTGGAGCGACGATTCGAAGCTCACTGACGCCGGCTGGCGCGCGTTGATCTCGATGAGATAGATGGATCCGTCGGCGTCTCTCATCACGTCGATACCGTAGAGCCCTCGCCACCCAGAGATGTTGAGCTTGGTGCCGACATGCTCAGCTATCTCTCGTATGCGCTCATGATCGGCTGGGGAGAGCATGGTGCCGGCTATGGACCAGTCGTTTCCGATCGTGGCGAACCGGCTATCGGTGAAGGGTGCGATTCCAGTGATCTGGTAACTCGGCGTCCCGATGACGACCTTGTCTGCGGCGACGACTGCGTTCACTGTAAATGAAGGTCCTCGCACCAGAGCGCTCCGGCGGGCGAGCCGATAGGGGAAACGGGCCTGTATATCCTGCAATGCTTGCTCAGAATCGATCGACTGGGTGCCTCCCCCGGTATGTCCGTGAGCCCACTGCAAGATGAAGGGCTCTCCGGTCCATGTGATCTTGCGCGTAGGTAGGACAGCATGTACAGGTAGATAGCGCGCGAGGTCTCCGAGCCAGGACACCTGGCTGATCTTGTTCTCGATAGTCTCACCGAGGGTGGCCCGAGGGTTGATGAGAGAGATGCCTGCCTGAGTGGCCGCCTCCTCGACTCGAGCCGTATTTTTGAAGACGAGAACCTTGGATCCAGGGGAGATCAGCTTGTTGGCTGCTGCGTGTTCGATGAGCTCACGAGTACCGAGCGTCTCGGACGATTTGATCAGATCTACATACCCAGGAAAGCGCGCGGCGATGGTCTCGGCGTAGGGGGTATGATTGGCGATGATTCGGTAAGAAGGGCTCGGGTCCATGCCGATAGCACGCTCTATATCACGGGTTATGTATGTGATGTGTTCGGCAGGCAAGCTCATGGCGCTATCATAGCAGTATGGTCAAATAGTTCAATAGCCTGCCAGTCTAGCAGGTTCATCCACCAGGCCTAGGTCTCCATGATGGTGGCAGGGATGGGGGCGGGCGTACTGATTAGACTATTCAACTGCCTGGCTGTATCATGCTCGCATGAGCCTATTTTCTGTCATCGGCACCCCTATCGGCAATCTCGGCGATATCACGCTGCGCGCGCTGGAGTCGCTCAAGTCGGCAGATGTGATCCTCTGCGAAGACACGCGCGTGACCGCCACATTGCTCGCGCACTATGGCATATCGAAACCAACCCTCTCATATCACGCCAGGAGCGCTGATGCTCGGACACGGGAGATCATGGAAATGATAGCGAGAGGCGAGAATCTCGCCCTGGTCTCGGACGCTGGAACGCCATGTATCTCAGATCCAGGATCTGTGCTGGTCGCAGCGATCCGCGAACGATTCGCGGATGAGCTCGCAGGAGGGGAGCTCCGTATAGAAGTGATCCCTGGGCCATCGGCTCTAGTCGCGGCCCTTTCGATCGCGGGGGTGCCATGCGCGAACTTCATGTTTTTGGGATTTTTGCCGCACAAGAAGGGGCGGGAGACTCTCTTCAGAGAGATCGCCGCCTCAGAACGGACGGTCGTCTTCTATGAATCGCCGCACAGGATCATGAAGACGCTCGATGTATTCGTCAGAGGCGGAGAGGCTATAGACTTTAGCCAAAAGCGGATCACTGTATGCCGCGAGCTCACCAAAGTATTCGAAGAGGTAGTACAGGGCAGTCCGACTGATGTCGCTGGTTATTTTGTCGAGCATTCCGACAAGGTCAGGGGAGAGTTCGTCGTCATCGTCTCTCCGACGCGCCATGAGGCAGATATGGCTGATACCGATGATAGATGAAAAAGCCGCTCATATGCTGTGAGTCATATAGCGGCTGTGCTCAGGTCAAACCGAGGAATTTCATGAATGCGATCATGTCTTGTCCACGGTAGGATAGATGGGCAAATCCTTCGGAATGTTCGATCCCGAGGATGCCTGTGTCGGGCTTGAACGATGGGTGGACCATACATCGGGGCTCTTCGAGCTTGAACCGGGGGATCCTGTCAGAGCTCTCGGCGATTTGCCTGTCGAAGCCGATCCGGATCAGTAGGTGTCCGGGAAATATGATATCAGGACCCTGTATAGGATGTTCGAATCTAGTCGAATGCGATACGGCGATGAAGCACGTGCCCGCATCAGCGATCTCATATCCGTCAACAGCGCCCGCGTACCAGTGATATGGCTTGTAGAATATCCTCAAGGATATGAACTTGCCCTTGCTTGCGGAGAACGGGCGTAGGTCATCCATGGTGAGGATCTTCGTCTCGTATCGTGTGTTCATATAGTGTCAAAGTCGGATTCTGGAATAATGCTATCATCTTGCGCTATATACGCAATGGCACGCATCCTGGCGATCAAAGACGAGAATTGGGTATGCATGGCGCGCGTTCTATATCAGAATGGAGGTGATTTGCACCGGATAGCTTGCTCCTCAGCATGGATACCCCTTATAATGCCAGCATGTCACGGAGAAGCATTCTCATCCTTATAGGTATCTGGTCGATGGCGTTCCTGTTCATCGGTTTTCCTGCTCTGTGGGACAAGGTGTTCTCTGTCGTCGTCGGCGCTGTAGTGCTCGTCATCGGACTCAAAGACCGTCCTATGAGGAAGGTCGCCGATACGATGCCGTATGTAGAGCACAAGAACGGTGCTCATGCTATGTCTGTGGATGGGATTACTGGTGGTAGTAGCCCGCGCGTCTCATGATCAGTCTCTATAGGCGAGGTTCAGCCAAACCGACGATGCTCGTGCTCGGCGGTTTGTTGGCTTGTGGAGCACTGATTTCCGTGCTCTGGTTCCTGCCGTTGGGTACCATCGAGTATGCTTCTACTGATATCGGAGCGCAAGCCGCGGACGCGATCGTCGAAGCTACGTCTACAGAGCCGATCGCCACATCTACGGAGGACGTATTCGTCGCTACGCATGTGACGACGCCAGATCAGGTCAAAGCCGTATATATGACGAGTTGGGCTGCTGCCAGCAGGAAGTTCCGCGATCACCTCTATGATCTGGTGGATACCACAGAGATCAATGCGGTAGTCATCGATGTCAAAGACTATACAGGACGCATCAGCTTCCCTATGGACGAACCGCTCGTCGAGGAGTCGGGAGCTGCGGAGGACAGGATACCTGATATACGGGAGTTCATAGCTGTATTGCATGAAAAGGGCGTATACGTGATCGCGCGTATCTCGGTCTTTCAGGATTCGTATCTGATAGATATCCATCCAGAATGGGCGGTCAAGACGCTCTCAGGATCGGTATGGCAAGACTACAAAGGGGTCAAGTGGCTGGATGCCGCAGCCAAGCCTGTGTGGGATTATACTGTCGCTATCGGCAGAGGGGCATACGCGGTCGGATTCGATGAGCTCAATTTCGATTATATCAGGTTCCCCTCAGACGGTGATCTCGAAGATATCTCGTACACGTGGGCAGAAGGCAGGCTCCGTCATGAGGTCATACATGATTTCTATCGATATATGCATGAGCAGTTCTCTGGAACAGGCATACCTATCTCAGCAGATTTGTTCGGCCTGACGACCAGCGCCCAGGGCGATCTCGGCATCGGACAGATTCTCGAATATGGTTTGGAATATTTCGACTATGTAGCCCCGATGGTATATCCGTCTCATTATGGGAAAGGGTTCAATGGATACGCCAAGCCGGCTGAGCATCCGTACGAAGTCATCCACCAAGCGATGCTCGATGGCATAGCCAAGGCAGAGGCGACGACCACGCGCATCTCATGGCTTGGTGAGGAGCCGATAGCGTCGACGAGTCCCCAGCTATATACCAAGAACGCCCACGACCCCAAGAAACTCCGTCCGTGGTTGCAGGCATTTGATCTCGGCGCGGTCTATACGCCGGAGATGGTACGCGCGCAGATGCAGGCCACATACGATGTTGGGCTGGATAGTTGGATGCTTTGGAATGCGGGGAGTATCTACAAGAAGGACGCGCTATTGTCGAAATGACCAGTTAGTGGTATTATCCATCCCTGGAATATACATGTTCTGTGTATAGACGGATTTCCTCGGGACAGGGATGTCTCGGTCTGTCTATTCACGAGTCTCGGTCATTCAAATAGGTGCATCATACTATGGCAAAATCTGCGACGGAACCACGAGCCGATCACACAGCATTCGTTCTCGGCATAAACCACATCTCCGATAGTACTGGTCGGGTCAAGCCGATCGTCGATCCGGAGCTTCCTCCGTCAGCGTACAGCGACTGGACGCCTCCTCGGGAAAAACTGTTGGATCATTTGGTCGCTAGCAAGTGAGCTGGTTTCTCCCACAACACGATCTTATCTGGCGGATCAGGAGCCCGCAGAAGGATCATCCCCCATACTCATTGAGGTGGGGGATTTCGTTTGATTATTCCTTCTTTCCCTCTTTCAATATATAATTAGACCATGTCTCTCGCTCCTTCTGACGACAAGCAGATAACGTATTTCGCCGAGACGGACGCTCGTAACAAGCGCGTCAAATTCGGCATCAAAGCCGAGGATCGCACGCGCCATGTCTATGTCATCGGAAAGACAGGCATGGGCAAGTCTACCTTGCTCGAGAATATGGCTGCCCAGGACATCCAGAATGGCGAAGGTATCTGCTTCATCGATCCGCACGGCAAGACAGCTGATCTCCTGCTCGAATACGTGCCCCAAGAGCGCATCCGCGATGTCATATACATCGCGCCATTCGATACCGAGTATCCGATCTCTTTCAATGTCCTAGAAAGCGTCGATCCGACCAAGCGGCACCTGGTCGTATCTGGCCTCATGAGCACGTTCAAGAAGATCTGGGAAGATGCATGGTCGGCGCGCATGGAATACATCCTGACCAACACGCTCCTCGCGCTTCTCGAGGCTCCCAATACCACGCTTCTCGGCGTCAATCGCATGCTCTCTGACAAGGCCTACCGCAATGAGATCATCTCGCATGTCACCGACCCGTCGGTCAGATCATTCTGGGTCAAGGAATTCGCCAACTATACCGAGCGCATGGCGGCCGAGGCCGTCCCAGCCATCCAGAACAAGGTCGGCCAATTCACCGCCAATCCGCTGATCCGCAATATGATCGGCCAGCCACAATCGTCCTTTAGCTTCCGCGAGGCGATGGATAGCCGCAAGATCGTCATCATCAACCTGTCCAAGGGTCGCATCGGCGATGAGAACATGAAGCTCCTGGGCGGCCTCCTGGTGACCAAGATATACTTGGCGGCCATGTCACGCGCTGATGTGTCCGACCGCGTCATCAAGATGCTGCCGAACTTCTATCTCTTCGTCGACGAGTTCCAGAACTTCGCCAATGCTTCCTTTGCAGACATCCTCTCTGAAGCTCGCAAGTACAAACTCAATCTGACCATCGCGCATCAGTATATCGAGCAGATGGACGAGACGGTCCGATCTGCCGTTTTCGGCAACGTCGGCACGATGATCACGTTCCGCGTAGGGGCGACCGATGCCGAAGTCTTGGAAAAGGAGTTTTCTCCGCAGTTCGTCATCGAAGATTTCGTCAATCTAGGCAAATATCAGCTGTATCTCAAGTTGATGATCGATGGGCTTTCTTCGGCGCCGTTTTCCGCTGTCACTCTGCCGCCGATACCGCATCCGGATGTCGCTCATGTCGAGAAGATCATCGCCGCGTCTCGCGAGCAGTTCGCTCGTCCGCGCGCCGAGGTCGAAGCGGAGGTCGTGAAGTTCCACGAGTCTACACCACCAGTCAAAAAGCTCGAGGCGTTGTCGGAGAGGGAGAATGGCGGAAATCCGAAATCCAAAACTCTAAATCCTAAACAAACCCAAAACTCAAATGCACCCCGCCTTGGCGGGACAGACGAAACCCGAAATTCGAAATCCGACTCGTCCGCCGTAGCTCGACCGAAGGGAGATGCGAAGGCGGAAACGCAAAAACCGATCGCGACGACGCAATCTCCGTTCGCTGCTGTGCCCAAGGCTGTCGTAGCGCCCGGGCCGTCCGCGTCTCCCTCCTCGTCTGCAGATTCCACCATCTCGAGGCTAGAACCTCCTCCGAAGCAGGTATCGGTTCCAAGGGGAGATCGACCAGATAGGAAAAAGCCACCTCTCGAGGGTGGGCACGGGTCGCTCAAGGATGCGCTCGCGTCGGCTATGAGTAGAGAACAAGTCGAGCCGCCCAAGTCCGCGCCTCCAGTCCCTCCGCCCAAACAGGCGACAGGACAACCGGCTCGACCCGCTCCGATGCCGCTCTCTTCGCTTGCCTCCAAGCCGAAACTCCCGCAACAACAGCCCAAGCGCGATCCCAAAGTCCCGACACGCGAGAACGTCGACGGTCTCAAGAGCGCGCTCATGGCGGCGATGGGCAAGAAAGATGATTTCAAATTGAAGATTGAAGATTCAAAATCCACTGGACAGTCGTCGCACAAGGAGAGTGCGCTGGTTTCGATCGCTCCTGATTCTATGAAAGCACTCAAGGAGATCCCCAAGGCGCCCCCACAGGAGCCCAAAGCGCCTCCGCAAACCGCCGCGCCTGTCGTGCCGCAGGACCACTCCACGAACGGGCCCAAAGAGGTCCCGGAAGACGTGCTCAAAGACGTGCTCAAAGTCGAGTGATGATGAAAGCCGACGAGTCTGTTATTTTGGAACGATATATGCGATTATAATGGCGTCATGAAGCGCGTCCTCATATTCTCCTTCGCCTATTATCCGCGCTTCGTCGGCGGAGCAGAAGTAGCTATCAAGGAGACCACGGATCGCATCAGTCCGTCTGATGTCGAATTTGACCTGGTGACGCTCCGGCTCGATTCGCGTCTGCCCGAAGTCGAGAAGATCGGGAATGTCACAGTGTATCGCGTCGGCTGGACCACGAGGCACGAGTTCTCGACCGATTCATTGCCCTGGTATCTGCACCTCAATAAATACGCCTTCTTGATCACCGGCACGATGAAGGCGCTCGCTCTGCACAAGACGAGGCGATATGACGCTCTCTGGTCGCTAATGGCGACGTATAGCTCGTTCGCCGCGGTGATATTCAAGGTACTCAAGCCTAAGGTTAGATACGTCTTTACGCTCCAGGACGGCGATCCGATACCCTATATCAAGCGCCGCGCTCTGCCGCTGTATCCGCTTTTCAAGATGATGTTCACGCGCGCGGATCATATCCAATCGATCTCGCGGTATCTGGCGGATTGGGCACGGGAGATGGGCGCGACGTGTCCGGTAGAGGTGATCCCCAACGGCGTGGATATCGAGCTCTTCTCGCGGAGGATCTCAGATGGTGAAGCGGACGATCTCCGTCGCATGCTCGGTAAGCGACCGGACGACACATTCCTGGTCACTACCTCTCGTCTGGTCACCAAGAATGCTGTCGGAGATGTGATCGCCGCGCTGGCGCAGCTTCCTTCTAACGTCAAATTCCTCATCCTCGGTCAGGGGTATCAGGAAGCGGATCTCAAGGCACAGGCGGAGCGACTGAAGGTGGGCTGGACGGATTTCAGACCTGATGAGCCGGTGTCGGACACTGCCGCGCGCGTCATCTTCATGGGATACGTGCCGCATGCCGAGATGCCGCGCTATCTGCAAGTCTCCGATATATTCATTCGCCCATCGCTCTCGGAGGGTCTGGGTAACTCCTTCCTCGAAGCGATGATCGCCGATCTGCCGGTCATCGCCACGCCCGTGGGAGGCATCCCTGATTTCCTCATCGACGGCGAGACGGGCCTCTTCTGCGAGGTCTCCAATCCCAAGAGCATAGCCCAGAAGGTCGAGAAGCTCATGAAGGATCGCGAAGCGCGCGACTACATCGTCAGGCGAGCCGCCGCTATGGTGAAGGAGAAGTACGCGTGGGAGGGAGTGGCGAGGAGGATGCAGGGAGTGTTCCGAGGTCAGGTCTTGGAGTAACGAGGTTAATTAGTGTATTCTTTTTCATTATGAAGATACTCGTCACTGGCACTGCTGGAGCCATCGGATCTCATGTAGCTGAGCGCCTCGCGTCACTCGGCCATCAAGTCATCGGTGTGGATTCATTCGATGATTATTATGATATCGAGATAAAACAGATGAATTCCTCCGAGGTTGAGGAGAAAGGGGTTGTAATATATACGAGAGATCTTTCCAAAGATGATATTTTTGATCTCGTCGAAGCGACAGACGTGATATTCCATTTTGCCGCACAGCCCGGCATCTCCGCTACGACCACGCTCGATCGATATATGGACAACAATGTCCGTGCGACGCATCGCCTGCTCGAAGCGGCGCGCAGATCCGAAAGACTCAAGATGTTCTTCCACATATCCACGTCGTCGGTGTATGGCGCGTATGCCAACGGGGATGAGACAGCCGAACCTCATCCGATCTCGGATTATGGCAGGACCAAATTGGCGGCCGAACAGCTGGCGATGGCATATCATCAGGATGAGGGCGTCCCAGTGAGCGTGCTCAGACTCTTTTCCGTATACGGCGAGCGCGAACGTCCAGAGAAATTCTTCCATAAATTGATCAGAGCGATCTATGCGGACGAAGACGTCCCTCTCTACGAGGGAAGCGATAGGCATCTCCGGAGCTTCACCCACGTGAGCGACGTCGTCGACGCGTGCGTGCTGGCTCTCGGCGATCTCGATGCGGTCAGAGGCGAGATATTCAATGTGGGGAATGACAAGACCAGTACGACAGGTGAAGGCATCGAGATCATAGAAGGGATCATCGGCAAGAAGGCCAAGATCAAGACCATGCCTCGTCGTCTCGGAGATCAGCAGGAGACTTCCGCTAATATCACCAAGATCCGCACGGTGCTCGGCTATGAGCCCAAAGTCTCCCTCAAGGAAGGCCTTTCTCGGCAGGTGAAGTGGTATCGGACCAAGATTCTTGGGCGAAGATAGATAAGATGTTGTCCGAGGTGCGACCTTGGTTGGATATGCTAGACTGTCTCCTATGAAGATACTCATCGCTTCAGGCATATATCCGCCCGATATCGGGGGTCCGGCGCAGTATGCTCGGAACCTCTACGAGACCTGGAAGAACGCCAAGGACGCCCAAGGCAAGTCTCTGCATGAGGTCAAGGTGGCTGCGTATCGCTGGGAGCGCATCGCGCCGCCTGGCCTGCGGCATCTCCTCTATCTGTCCAAGATCATCCGCAAAGGCTGGAATGCCGATCTGATCCTCGTCCTCGACACGTGGAGCGCCGCCGTTCCAGCGATGTGGGCATGCCGCCTGATGGGCAAGAAGTACCTCATCCGCACCGGCGGGGACTTCCTCTGGGAGACGTATACCGAGCGCACGGGCGATCTAGTGCTGTTCAAAGATTTCTATGACACGCGCATGGACAAGCTATCTCGCAAAGAACGCTTGATCCATACGCTCGGCGGCGCGGCTCTGCGCGGAGCCAAGCGCGTCATATTCAGCACCGAGTGGCAGAGGAAGATATTCGAGAAGGCGTACGGACTGGATGCATCTAGGAACGCCATCGTGGACAACTATTGCGGCGCGCGCGAGGAGCAGGTCGAGCCGGAGAACCGCATGTTCGTGGCCGGTACGCGGCCGCTCAAGTGGAAGAATATCGAATTCCTCAAGGAGTGCTTCGAAGAGGCCGAGGCCGAGGTCGTCCGTCGCGGTCTGCCGCCCATCGAGCTCGATTGCGGCAAGGCGGTCTATGATAGCTTCGTCGAGAAGATCAGGAGATCGTATGCGGTTATCCTCGTCTCGCTCGGCGACATCAGCCCCAACATGATCCTCGACGCGGTCAGATGCGGCACGCCCTTCATCCTGACGCGCGAGAACGGCATCGGCCACCTGCTCGGCGACGCGGCTATCTCGGTGGATCCCCAGGACAAGAAGCAGATCGTCGAGGCGATCGTCCGTCTGGCGGATCCCGCTGTCAGAGTGGCCTATGCGCAGAAAGTCCGCGCGGTCTCATTCAGCCATACCTGGGAGGAGATCGCGGGGGAGATCATAACAATTAACAATAATTAGCCAGGATGCTATGAATAAAGAGTTCCAAAGAACGATTGTTTGTTATGGTGATTCAAATACGTGGGGGAGTATACCTCAACTTGACGAGCGTTATCCCAAAAGCATTCGTTGGCCTGGGGCACTACAGGGTCTTCTCGGAGAGAATTACGACATAATTAGTGAAGGTCTACCTGGAAGAACTTTTGTTATAAGCAATCCTATTAAACCCCACCGTACTGGTATTACACACCTGCAAGCCATTCTTGAAAGTGCCGAACCTGTTGATCTGATTATAGTGATGCTTGGCACAAATGACGTCAAAAATACCTATAATCTTACAACAGAACAGATTTCAGATCATCTCCTTCAAACAGTCAGACTCATCAGAAAGGTCTCCAGTACAACAAAGATCTTGATAATTTGTCCTCCCCCGATCATTATTCCAGAAACAAGTGATTTGGATGAAAGGATGGTAAGAGGTATAGAGTTGTTTAAAGTTCTTCCAATGCTCTATAAAAAAATCTCTGATGATAATGGATGCGGATTCATAAATGCGGGAGATCATATATCTTCGAGTAAAATTGATGGATACCATCTTGACGCGGATGCACATCTAAAAATTGCGCAAATCGTGAAGGACTGGATCAATCAAAATCTATGACAGAAAATTTGCAATCCTCACGTTGTTTGTTGATGATCTCCACAGACACCAAGATCTTCCAGGAGGGGAGCGCCGTCCGTGCGCGACAGGTGGAATATGCCAAAGAGTGGAAGGAGGTACATATCGTTGTCTTCGACAAACTCAAAAATCAAATTTATCCCGCCAAGGCGGGACAGGCAAAAATCAAAAATACGTCGCACCAAATACAGAGAGAGCAGGTGATCGCAACGAATTGCTGGGCGTATTCGACCGCATCTGCCTCCAAATTGTTTGCTACATTTTCGGTCATGAAGCTAGGACGATTTTTGATAGAGAGACGTGGGGTGACGGATATCACCTGCCAGGATCCTTTTTTGACTTCGATGGCTGGTGTCTCGCTGAAAAAGCAATTTCCAGATGTCCGGCTGGAGATCCAGGTGCATACTGACATCGGGAGCCCGCGCTTCACGTATTCGTTTGCCAATAAAGCCAGGAAGTTCCTGGCGCTCAATTATCTCCCCAAGGCGGATCATATACGCGTGGTGTCGGAGAGGATCAAGGGGTGGATTGAAAGATTGGGAATTGAAAGATTGAAAGATTCGGCGATAGAGATCAGGCCGATCTTCGTAGATACGGAAAAGATCAAGAATGCGCCGATCGTCGAAGGTGCCGATCTCCACAAGAAGTACCCGCAGTTCGACAAGATCGCACTGATGGCGTCGCGATTGGAACCGGAGAAGAATATCGGATACGCGCTGGAGATATGGGCGGAAGTCGTCAAGGATGATCCGAAAGCCGGATTGGTCATAGTGGGGTCAGGGTCACAAAACTCAAAAGTCAAAACTCAAAAGTCAAAACTCGGGCTCGATTCAGCGGTCATATTTGAAGATTGGGTGGATCAGGAGACACTGTATTCATATTACAAGACCGCGGATCTGTTCCTGAATACGTCGCTGTATGAAGGGTATGGCATGACACTGGTGGAGGCGCGCGCCGCCGGGTGCACGGTCGTCTCTACGGATGTGGGTGTCGCGCAGGAAGTTCGAGCAAAGATTATTCCGTTTGATGATCCCAAGAAGACCGCCGAGATGCTTATCGACACTCTGCGCTAATTTTTGAGTTTTGAATTTTAACTTTTAAGCTTTTATGCGCCTCCTCATTATTACCCAGAAAGTCGATCAGAATGACCCCATCCTTGGTTTTTTCCATCGATGGATCGTCGAGTTCGCCAAGCAATCCCGGTCAGTCATCGTCATCTGTCTGGAAGAAGGTGCGCATGAACTGCCGGCGAATGTGCGGGTGCTGTCGCTGGGGAAGGATCGATTAAAAGGACGTGCTACGTATGTGTCCAATTTTTATAGATATGTCTGGAAAGAAAGGAAGAATTACGACAGCGTGTTCATCCACATGAATCCAATCTATATCATCCTTGGGGGATGGCTCTGGAAGATCTTGGGCAAGAAGATATCGCTCTGGTATACGCACAAGCATGTTGACTTGAGATTACGGATCGCCGAGCTTCTGGTCGATAGAATTTTTACGGCCTCCAAGGAGAGCTTTCGTCTACCGAGCTGTAAGCTGATCGTGACCGGTCATGGGATAGATACGGATTATTTTATTCCGGCCAAGAATGGGTCTAATGATTCAGATACAGTGAAGATCGTCACTGCCGGCAGGATCTCCGCCACGAAACGGGTGAAGGAGATGATCGAAGCCCTCGCTGAATTGACGGAAAGAAAAATAGACGCCTCGCTGACGATCGTCGGCGGGCCGGTCACAGCATCGGATAGGAGCTATATGTCGGGCATCGAGGATATGATTGTCCAAAATGGGATCCGGGACAGAGTCTCAGTGCTCGGCCCTCTGGCTCCTCATGAGGTCTTGTCGTATCTGTGGGATGCAGACATATTCATCAATATGAGTTCGACTGGTAGTCTGGATAAGGCAGTGCTGGAGGCTATGGCGTGCGGTGTGGTGTCGGTGTCATCCAATGAGGCGTTCAGAGACGTGCTCGAGCCGCTGGGGTTATATTTCGATGTTCAGACAGGGAAGGGGTGTGCGGATGCTGTAATGCGCGTAGCACAACTCGATCTCCATGCTATCGGTATGGGATTGCGAGAATGGGTCGTCTCGAACCACTCACTCCATAATCTGATTCCACTACTGGTCAATAACATGCGTGAGATGGCATAATCATCCTATGATGGAAAAACAAGTCGACAAGTCGCATTATTCCTTCGAGCACTATTGCTATCCGGAGCGTTGGGCGAGCTACTACCATCAATTGAAGGAGATCATGCGATGTTCTCCCGCCTCGGTTCTAGAGATCGGCGGCGGCGACAAGGTTCTCGAATCGTATCTAAAGAATGCGGGGGTCTCCTATACGAGCGTCGATATTGCGGAAGACCTGAAGCCGGACGTCGTCGCTCCCATAGACGCTCTGCCTTTTCAGGATGGGTCATTCGACGTGGTATGCGCCTTCGAGGTGCTGGAACATATCCCGTTCGAGCGGTTCGATCGCGCCGTAGCTGAATTGCTCCGCGTCTCCAAAAAGCATGTGCTCATAAGCGTGCCTCACTTCGGACCACCGGTCGCCTTCTCGTTGAAATTGCCGTTCTTGCCGGAGATCAGGTTCTTGTTCAAGATCCCATTTCCTAAGAAGCATGTGTTCAACGGTCAGCATCACTGGGAGCTCGGCAAGAAGGGATATTTTCCACGCATGTTGCGCACCAAGATCTCTCGGCAGGCCCGCATCATCAAAGAATTCGTGCCATTCGATAGCCGCTATCACCATTTCTATGTCTTGGAGAAGCGTTAAAAAGACGCGCCTCTGGCGCGAGCTTTATTATGTCCGTAGGGCTTTTTTCTATTACAAAAAATTCGGGACATACTTCAAAGCACGGTTCATTATCGGTCCGAGGATATTCAGGGACAAGGTACCGATAGATAGGAACCCGACAGAATCATCGTATTCGGTCCATATGCTTTGCTCGCGTGGCGACCTAGCTCTGTTGTTTTGGTCATTGAAGAGCTGGTATGCGGTCGTCCCATCTTCAGGGAAAGTATATATCCATGAAGATGGCACCTTCACCGCAAAGAATAAGCGACTCATCAGAAAGCTCTTGCCGTACGCTGAAATAGTCGATCGACGTTGTTCTGATGACCTCGCGGCGCGAGAATGGCTGAAGAGATATCCATCGCTTCGTTCGTTCCGCGGAGACAAGGATGATGTATTGATGATCAAATTGATCGATCCATACTTCACCGGATCTGCACCCAGGCGATTGATACTGGATACTGACATGCTCTGGTTCGGCCGACCGGACGAGATCGTTGATGCGATGGAGACTGGTCACGCCATGCCCTTCATGATGATATCGCCGCAGAAGGCATTCAAGCTATGTGACGGGACTCAATTATCCCAGGAGCTCTCCGATCTGAACAGCGGTATCGTCGGATACACAAGAGAGGATTTCGATCTGGATCGTCTGGAAGGATTTTTCTCCAAAGGGACGCCATACAATCACTTCATCGAACAGGCGGCATATGCCTATACGTTCGGCAGTTTGCCGAGTTTCCGATCATTGGATCCGAAACGATATGTCATCAAAGAGGACGCGCCGGGGACGGTCGTCAAGCATTTCACTGGCCCGCGCAGAGAGGAGTTCTGGTTCGAGGGGGTCGTCTTGTTGGAGGAGCGTGAACGGAAGGCGTCGAAGCGAGACCTGTGAATCTTGTGTGCGTAATCGGCTTTTCTGGTATATAGTAGGTACCATTCGTATCGACCATGAATATCGCCTATATCGTCAATGCTCGTATTCCCACTGAGAAAGCCCATGGTCTACAGATCATGAAGGTCTGTGAGGCGCTGGCTAGCCGTGGTGACACGATCCAATTGATCGTTCCTAACGTTGTAGATAACGCTATTGCCCAGGATGCTTTCTCGTATTACGGAATCGATAGCGCATTCGATATCCGTAAAGTCAAAGCTTCGGGTAGAGGCTTCAGGATGCGTTCATTATCGTTTCTCGCGGCGCTCACCTCATTAAGCCTACCCGAAGGGACCGTCATCATCACTCGCGACCCGGAGATCGCTTTTTTGTTCGGTCTCCGCGGATTCGAGGTCTTTTATTACGCGCACAACTGGCCGCAGAGCAAGGTCGGACTTTTCAAGTTGTTTCTACGGAAGACTTTAGGGATCATTTGTAATTCCAAAGGAACGGAGGCAGAATTCAAGATCCACGGATTTTCTCGTACACTGGTCGTCCCTAACGCGGTCGATCTGTCCCTGTTCGAGTCTTCGCCGGATAAGAATGAATCACGCATTCATCTGGATATTCCGACAGACAAGAAAGTAGTCATGTATGTCGGTCATCTATACGCATGGAAGGGCATAGATGTCGTCATCGGAGCCGCCGAATCGCTGAAGAACCGTTCGGACATTCTATTCGTCGTCGTTGGCGGTACGGATGAAGACATCAAAAAATACAAAGAGATAGTTCGAGTCAGTATGCTTTCGAATGTTGCATTGGCTGGTCACAAGCAACACAAAGAAATACCTTCATATTTGAATGCTGCCGATATCCTGCTCCTGCCCAATATCCCGTCGAGCAAAGAATCGGAATATTATACATCTCCGATCAAGATGTTCGAGTATATGGCATCGGGCACGCCGATCATCGCATCAGATCTGCCATCTATCAGAGAAGTCCTCAACGAAGAGAATGCTACCTTGGCGAAGGCCGGAGACCCTCTAGCGCTGGCTGGGACTATCGAGATCGTGCTCAGCGGTTCGGCCTGGGCGGCGACGAAAGCGGAAAAGGCGAGACAGGATGCAGGATCGTACTCATGGGATTCGTTGGCGCAAAAAATACGCACATTTGCCGGTGATCAGAGCGATACTGGCCGCTCATCGTCAAAGAAGCTAGTGATCGTCTCTCATGATGGGGGCGAGCTGGCCAATCAGCTCTGGAATCACGTCAGCGTGCTCGCCTATGCCCTGGAGAAGGGATATCGGCTGGTCAATCATTCGTTCTTCGAGCACGCCCGCTCTTTCGCGCGTATGTCGGAAGGTAGTCTGGTATGCAAGATATTCTCGCTACCTTATGGCAGGAGCCGTCTACGCAAGACATCCGGATTCATACGCGTATGGCGTTCGTTGTACAAAGTTTTGATATCGAGACCGTCGGTTTTTTTGAACAAAAGGTCAGCCATCTATTCGAACGATGAGGGTGAGGTGTATTACCTGCCTCCGACTGTTCCGGCATCAGAAAGGCTCTTGAAACTCGAGACAGAAAATGCAGATGCTCGGTTTTTCTCCGTATCCGGCGGCGTATTCCGTAATCCGATAGGCATTCAGACGCATAGGAAAGAGATCGTCGATCTGATGAGACCGGCCGAATGCATCGCTCGCAATGTCGATTCGATCATGTCGCCATTACGGGAGAAGTACGCGCATGTCATCGGCGTGCACATCCGTCAGACTGATTATAAGACGTTCAAAGGAGGGAAGTACTATGTGTCTCCGGATCGCGCGGCGGAGATCATGCGCGAGTATCTCGGCGTGAACAATGTCAAAGCGGCGGAGACCTGCTTTGTCATCGCTTCGGATGAGGCAATAGACACGTCTGTCTTCAAGGGTATGAACGTCATCCTCGCTAAAGGCGATGTTGTGACCGACCTCTTCACGCTGGTGTCATGCGACGCGCTCATCGGATCGGACAGCACGCTCGGCCACTTTGCCGCATACTATGGCGATATCCCGCACATCATCATGAAGAATGAGACGATGGATTGGGAATATTATCAGGGGAAGGATCGCTATTTCGCCAACAAATATCTGACGGTGATGAGGTATTAGATCACCAAGGGAATATTGTTCTGAACGGATTTCGTCGATATATCTTGAAATGTTCTTTTGAATTCAGATCTTTGAATCGTATGGATGCGTGAGCTAGGTGGTTGATTACAGGTATTTTCGAATATACAGTATCCGGTATGTTTCTGATAAGCGGCTTAAAAAGTCTGAGTATTCGATATAACTCAGCATAGAAGATATCTGTTTTCGGCACTTTTTTCCGTAAGTCTTGTCGAGCCTTTTCGACATATCCGTAGAAGACGTCTTTGTGAGCTGTGCTCTGGGCTGTCGGTAGCTTACGATAGGCGCCGATCACTGTATTCAGATGATAGAGCTTTGCTTCCAAGAAGAATTTCCTCCACATACCCGAATCAAATGCCCAAGGGTATTCCTCGTCCATTTTCGCGCCAGTCCTATCCCATAGCGATCTGCGCCAGAATGTCGACTCATGCTGGATATTCCATGGTACGCCATAGAGTGTCTCGTACAGGTCTTTGCGGACAGGTATGACGTCGGCGATACATCCGTCTTTGTCGATGATACAGCCTATACCTGTCACCCATTCTATTTGAGGGAGTTCGTTGAATACCTTGGCGATAGTGAACAAGCTTTTAGGTAGCAGTATGTTCTTATCCGTGAGCGTAGTCATCACATCGCCGGTGATCTTTGAGAGACCGATATTCAATGCGTGAACAGGTGACGTTCTATTTCCTTCGAGGCGTTCGATATGTGTGAGCCTGCCTTTGTATGATTGTATGATTTCCCAGCTTCTATCTGTCGAACCGTCATCTATGACAATATATTCGAGATTGGGATAGTTCTGGGAAAGGACTGACTCGATAGTTTCGGCGATATATGCTTCACGGTTGAAGCATGTTGTGACGATAGATATCCGAGGATAATTGCCGGCTGACATTTATTTTTTTTGTATTCTCTGTCCAGCTTGTCCGACCCGTATCACCGTCACGCCCCTCTGATCAGGCATATATCTCCACGGATCGATGACCACTGATCCTTTGGGGAACTTGAAATCGGCGAACTCGGGATGGCGCGTGCCGATGAGGAAGACGCTCTTCTTGAACGCAGGCTTCTTGGTATCGACGTGCGGGTCATAACTGATCACTTCTGTACCCATCTCTTCGAGGATGTTCTTGAGCAGGATGGCGGGACTGCCGACGATGATGTTGGTCTCCGGCTTGAAGGCTTTGCCGAGGATGACCTTGGGCAAGCGCTTGTGCTCGAGCATGAGCTTGGCCAGCCACTCAGTCTGCTTCTCACGGGCGAGCATAAGGGATTCAAAGAAGTCATAGGAGAGGTCGAGCTCGCGAGAGAGCCATGAGAGGGCGATGTTGTCGCGCGGGTGACAGCCACCACCGTCGCCCATACCAGCAGTCATGTATTTGGGGCTGATGAGACGATCAGTGGCGATCTTGAGCGCGTCAGTCACTGCGTCGACATCCATGGTCCCGCCGATCTTGTGGCAGATCTCCATGAGCAGGTTGGCGTAGACGATCTTCATGCCGATGAAGGTATTGTAGGAGACCTTGATGAGCTCGGCATTCTCGGGCGTGGTACGGTAGAAGGGCTGGTTGTGGATGGAAGCATAGAACTTTTCGGCGACGATAGCCGCTTTGTCATCGATGACGCCAAAGAGCACGAACTCTGGGTTGAGGAAGTCGCGCATGGTCGTGCCCATGGCGATGAAGAATGGATTGTAGCAGAGCTTAACGTGCTTGTTGACCATCGGCAGGATGCGCTTGTTGATGGTGCCAGGGAGGACAGTAGAAATGATGACTACCGTGCGATCTTCGCCGATCTCGGCGATGGCATCCGAGAGCTTGCTGATGCCCTCGACGAGATAGTCATAGTTGAAATCGATGCGCTCGTCGGGGAGCCTGCATACACCCTCGAATTTCTCCTCGTGAGGCGTCTGGATGGCCACGAAGATGATGTCCTCGGCATGTTTGACGACCTCATGGAGCGAGCCGAAACGGACGGAGCTTTTCTTGAGGACGGGGTGGAAGGGCGAGACGCCGTCAGAACCCGTCTCGCGATAGGGGACATGTTCTTTCTGCATGCGCTTGGGATCGACATCGTAGCCCATGACGTCATGGCCTTTCCCGGCGATGGCGACTGCGCAGGGGAGGCCGAGCTTGCCGAGGCCGATGAAGCCGACCTTCATGGCAGATGATGATCTTCCTTTTGTGCTCGAGGCCCGCGTCTTCCTCGAAACCTTTCGCTTTTTTGCATTCTTCTTGACAGCTCTTTTCTTCATGGTTTTTCTAGGACGATTCATGTGTAATGGGGATTATGGTAGCAGAGAAGTCACACATATACAATCAAATGCCATAAGCAAAAACCGACCATTGAAAAGATCGGTTTTTGTGAGTTCAATTAAGAATGCTATTACTCTATCAGGTCAATACTAAGGTAACTCCCCCTTAGTACGCCCGTTGTGGCAGCATTTGATTTTTCTTGTGCCCATTGTAGGGATAAACGCCCTGCTGTCCCACCGACTTTTATGCTACCGTCAATCTGTATCTCAACCGGCTGGTTTGCAGGTATACGAATACCGTTAGTAGCTGTTCCAGATGATTGAATGAACTCAAGTCCTGTAATTGTTGAAGGGATTGCGGCTATATCCATAACTGTTCCGGTGGGAGACGTGAATGCTAATTTAATGTCTGGTGCCGCGCTTGTGCTACTTGCAAATATTATTCCCCTGACTACATATTCCATGTTCGCATCGACATCGATAAATAACTCGCTATCATCTGACAATGTAGTATCTGAAGACGTTGTTTCGGTGACCGATTTGCGGGCTTTACTTTTTGATGTTGCAGGTGATAGGGCAACGATTATATGAGCTATATTGTCATTGCCTGAATTTATCGTAGTCTGCATGGACACACTACCGGATGATTTTGGACCATTACTGTCGTAAAAGGAATGCTGGCCATTTCCTGATTGATCAAGACGCAGATACGATCCTGTTCCAGCACTTGCCGCACCGCCATGCTTTGTTTGTAGAACTGTCCAAGAATCATTCACCCCATTGGACACGTTAGTTGTTAACCCACTGACATTTGTTTGACTGTTGGTATTGGTATTGTTGATTGCGTTGACCTGGTCAACTCCCGTATAAGAAACTGCCCCGACTTGCATCAAGTCACTGCCGGTCTTAGTCACGATAATATCATGAGTACCAAGGGTTGGATTAGTGAGCGCATACAGATATGTACTTTCAGTTGCTCCGTTGATGACTTTAGCAACTTGGTTCAGGTTGGTTCCATTATATGTGACGCTAGATATCTTATCTGTGCCGCTATCTTGTATCCATATCCCGACCAAGAGAATCCTATTTGCTCCTGTGGTTGTATGTGATACAGTTACATTCGTAGCACTTGCCGATCCAGAACTAGATGAGTCGAAAGCTATAGTGCTTGTCGAGGCAATAGCACTTTGTATTATAAGAGAAAGGACAGCGACGATCATCAAAGACACACCCGAAATCCAAGAATTTTTTTGATTTTCATTGTAGTAATTAATTATATTTTGTATATTGGTAAATTCTCGACCTTTTACTGCAATAATAACATTTTCTAAATCTATATGAGGCTAATAGAGAGTATGAAATTAAAAACCAATGCTTTGTTACGCATATTTGGTTTTCAGTTGACGAAATATGATAAAACTGGCCATGGGTACCGTGACATTATGGAAGTCTTCTTTAAGGATAATATTGAAAATCTAAGAGGCGATATTTTGGAGATTGGAGCGAATGGGTGGAATGTAAAGCATCTACTCAAAGATTTGTCACAATACAAAACGTTGGATACGCGACCAGGTAAGGATGTTGACATTGTTGGTGATGTCATGGATCTTTCCAAGTATATAGGTACGAAAAAGTTCGATACGATCGTATGTATTGAGACCCTCGAGCATGTCAAAAATCCCCGTAAAGCGGTTGACGAAATATTTGATTGCTTAAAAGAGGGCGGCACTCTTTTTGCGAGTACGCCGTTTTTCTATGAGCTACATGGTGAGGACTATGGTGACTACTGGAGGATAACTCGTCAGGGTTGGAAAGAATTATTGAGGAATTTTAATGAGGTTAATATAAAACCCGTTGGATTATATGAACTTAGGCCACATCATTATCTAGTAATTGCCATGAAATGATAGCTTGTATGTAAGTTGTTTGTATATGAGTTGAACTGTTATCCACAGGATACTAGCTGAACACGCAGGGTCTAATGCGATACAATTATCGACATGAATAAGTACCCCGTTTTGTGGTTTTTGGTCACATGGGTGGTTGGTTTTTCTATATTGAACAGACCTCAGACTGGTTTGTTGTAGTCATACTTGCTTTGATTCTTGCAAAACAAGTAGAAATATTGAAAAATTAAAAAAACAGTATTTTCCAATCCAAGAATGATACCGAAATCATTTTAGCATTGATGAATGGT
>CAZIVT010000006.1:0-47200 GCA_964543075.1 uncultured Candidatus Saccharibacteria bacterium
TTAAGGAGAGATTATTAACTTAACTCAGGTGTTCGGATTCGGGGGTGTGGGTAGGCGTAAGAAAGCTGAAATTACACTAGCACAACATATATAATATGTCAATATTCCATTGTTATCTACAGTAACGTATCATTACCCATACAGAAGTCGCCGTGGCCACCACCCACGGTCTACCCTCCTCGAGAAGTAGAGTCCACATGAGGACCCAATCTGTGTCGAACGAGCGTCCCGATTCCGAGTTCACGCGAGGATGAGGGAAAACTCGGTGGAACCGCGAGGAACTCATGTTCTCCGCCCGAGTATGTGCATGAATATTTCGTGCATGTATTCGGGTGTTTTTCTTTATTCAAACATCTACCTGACAGGCGCTTCTGACCAACTTTTCACTTTTCACTAAAAACTGTAAACTATCCCCATGAACCAAGAATCCCTCCCCCACCTTCGCCACACCCTCGCCCACCTCCTGGCCGCGGCTGTGCTCGAGCTACGTCCTGATGCCAAGCCGACCATCGGGCCCTCCATCGACAACGGCTTCTACTACGATTTCGAATTCAAGGAGCCCATCACGGAGAAGGACCTCAAGGACATCGAGAAAAAGATGCGCAAGATCCTGCCTTCGTGGAAGACTATGACCGGCACGGAAGTCTCCGAGAGGGACGCACGCGATCTCTTCAAAGACAATCCATTCAAACTCGAGCTCATCGACGAGATCGTCACCAAGGGCGAGAAGGTGACGCTTTTCACCGCCGGCCCTGACGTGCCCCCTAATTCACAATTCACAATTCACAATTCACCCTACTTCACCGACCTTTGTAGGGGCGGTCACGTCGAAAATCCCGCGAGCGAAATCAACACTGACTCATTCAAGCTCTCCAAGATCGCCGGTGCCTACTGGCGCGGCGACGAGAAGAATCCCCAACTCACGCGCATCTACGGCCTGGCCTTTGCGACGGCCGACGAGCTCAAGGGCTACGAGGACATGATGAAAGAGGCCGAGAAGCGGGACCACCGCAAGCTGGGCAAGGAGATGGACATCTTCGAATTCGACGACGATGTCGGTCCCGGACTCCCCCTCTGGCTACCCAATGGCACCGCCATGATCGAGGAGCTGGAGAAGCTGGCCAAGGAGACCGAGTTCGCCGCCGGCTACGAGCGCGTACGCAGTCCTCATCTGGCCAAGGATTCTCTCTACAAGACCAGCGGACACCTCCCCTACTACGAGGACTCGATGTACCCACCGATGGAATACGAGGGCGGCCGATACTATCTCAAGGCCATGAATTGCCCGCATCATCACAAGATCTACGCCGCCCGCCCCAAGAGCTACCGCGACCTTCCCCTGCGGCTGGCCGAGTACGGCACCTGCTATCGTCATGAGAAGTCGGGAGAATTGTTCGGTTTGATGCGCGTGCGCTCGCTCCAGATGAACGACGCGCACATCTACTGCACCGAGGAGCAGTTCGCCGACGAGTTCCGCGCGGTCAATGACATGTATCTGAGATATTTCAAGATATTTGGCGTCGAGCGCTACGTCATGCGCTTCTCCACTCATGATCCGGCCAAGCTCGGACAGAAGTTCGTCGACGAGCCGGAGCTCTGGAAGAAGACCGAGGACATGGTCAGAAAGGTCCTCGTGGAATCCAAGATCCCCTTCATCGAGGTCCCCAATGAGGCCGCCTTCTATGGTCCCAAGATCGACGTCCAGGTCTGGTCCGCCATCGGCCGCGAGTTCACCCTCGCTACCAATCAGGTAGACTTCGCGGTGCCGGCGCGCTTCGGCCTGACCTACAAGGCCGCCGACGGTTCCGAGAAGACGCCGCTCTGCATCCATCGCGCGCCACTCGGCACGCATGAGCGCTTCATCGGCTTCCTCATCGAGCATTACGGAGGGAATTTCCCCTTTTGGTTGGCGCCTATCCAAGTCCGCGTCATACCCGTCGGCGAGGCGCATGCCGCCGAAGCGCACAAAGTCCATGACGCACTACGTGCTCGCATGATCCGCTCCGATCTCGATCTCTCTCCCGATAATTTCGGCAAGAAGGTCCGTTCCGCCAAATCTTCCCGCATCCCCTACTTCGTCATCATCGGCGACAAAGACATCGAGGCTGGAAAGGTCACTCTCGAGAGTCGAGATCGTGGGCAGGTAGGGCAGTTGAAGCTCGACGAGTTGGTCGAGAGGCTCGATGGGGAGATCAAGGAGAGGAAGTGACTCGATTCACGCAGGTCTACCCTGCGGAAATCAGGTACAAGAAGAAGAAGCCCCCGTTCTTGTGAACGAGGGCTTTTTGGATGTCATCCGCATCAGATGACGAATCCTGATCGATCCAGACGAGCCGCACGACGCGTTCCTGTCACAGGGATCGAATCATCATATTTTCCGATCGCGACTGGGATAGCCATGGTCGGAACATGAGGATTGGCCTTGACTGCCAGGAGTGCCATGAGTTCTGAAGCGGTACGGACTGGTTGATGTACGGTATTTACGGTTCTTGCGTTCATATTGTGTGTTCTTTCTGCAGTGCGTTGTGCTTCGATCACAGATGAAGCTCTCTGCGCGATGTCCCATACGAGCGACTTGGAGGCCTTCGCGTGGCCGGTATGACTTTTCCGAAATTCAATACAAACGGATCTTACGCTGGAATTCCCGCGCGATCCCTGCTTTTGCGAAAGTCCAGTAATCTCTGCATTTAAGCGTGGCGACTAGATGGACTACTATGCAGACGATACTGCTATAGAACATCAGATTCGGAAGCAGATTCTTCATAGGTATTCCTTTTTCAAAGTATTTCGGGCGTTGTGTGTATTCAACCCGAGATATGGCTAATGTGAGCCTTTTGGGGCCATTTCACCGTATCTGTTTATATTATAGCATAATACTATACGTTCTGTCAAGTGGAGGTGCCACCTCCAGAGGTGGCACCTCCATACTCCATACGCAAAAACCCCTCGTTCTGAGGGGTTTTTGCGCTTCTCTTACCTCTAGGCTCTCCTATATCTTGGGCCTGTTGTAGATCAGATAGATGATCGTGCCAAAGAGGACCAAGATGACTAGGATGGCCACCCATCCCCACGGGACGTTCTTCAGTGAGAAGAGTGCCGCGGCGGAGAGACTAGTATCCTCGTCCTGATCCTGATCAGGCTGGACGACAGGCTGTTGTACAGGCTCATATGCCGAACGAACCGTGATGCTCGTGCTGCATGCGCGAGTCTCGGAGCGGCCATCGACCGAGGTGATCGTCACGATGGCACTCTTGCTACCAGGGGCAGCATAGTACTTGGTGATCGAGCTGGCACTGCCAGTCAGACCATCTGTGCCTGTCCATGAGTACGTATACGGAGCGATGCCGCCGCTAACCTCAGTGATCCAGGTAGCAGGCTGATTGACTGTGACTGTACGAGGATCGGAATAACAAGCGATGTCGAGCCCACCCTGGCTGGTCGGATACGGATAGTACCCACCATAGTTACCGACCGTGACATTGTTGGTACAGTTGCGGGTGACTGTCTGGCCACCTGACCATACAGTGACAGAAGCGTACTTTTGACCAGATACAGTGTAGGTGCGGTAGACAGACTGAGCAGACCCGACGAGACCATCTGTGCCAGTCCAGCTATATCCGTAGGATCCGGTACCTCCAGAGACGAAAGCATTCCAACGAACAGACGTGCCGTACCCTGCGCTCGTCACTTGTGCTGAACACGAGACTGAGAGCGGATATGTATTGTTGTAATCAGGATAATACGGATATCCATGATTGTAGTCATCATCCTGAACATAGACGGATCCATCACAATTGCGGTGGACAGTCTGGTTGCCGGAGCGCACTGTGACTGTGGCGTTCTTGTAGCCTTCGTAGTTGTAGCGCTTGGTTATCGACTGACCAGTACCATCGAGACCATCTGTGCCGTCCCATGAGTAGTGATACGATCCAGTGCCGCCATAAGCATTGGCGCGCCATGTGACACGCTCTCCCTCATCTATCGTGAGAGGCATAGGATAACATGACACCTGGAGCTGACCGTAGTCATTGTAATGGTCGTAGTCGTAATTGTAGTTGTAATCGTAATTGTAAACTGGGGCAGGATAATACGCGATGGGAGCACCACCCGTAGAAGCCCCTGGGCTGTTGATGTTGCTATTGACGTTGTTGCTGTTGGTATACGTGTATGTATTGTTGACGGTCTGCGGAGCGTCATCATCACCATCAATCCCAGGCAATCCAGGGAGTTCCGGCAATGAAGGAAGGCTCGGCAAATCGGCATCACCGCTGATCACACAGAGCGGATCGAGGAATCCGAGCGCCTTGATACAAGCGTTCGCCTGAATAGGAGCGACAGAGATCGCGCCGAACACGAAGACGGATGCAACGCCGGCGAGAATCACATATTTGATTGAAGTATTCATATTCTTCATGATTATTTCAGCGCAATCCCTATCAATCAGCTCAGCTGAGCCGTTTAATAGGAGTATGCTCTTATTAATTGGAGTAACGAGACTATTGTATATCAAAATATAGAAAAAGTCAAGTCACCGGAGGTGCCACCTACGAAAGTGGCACCTCCACATACGTCCTATGTTAAACCGAGGATTATAGCCACGCAACAGGCCTGGAGGTGCCACCTCCAGAGGTGGCACCTCCAGGAACCAAGATATGCTACAATACCACCATGTCAAAAAAGTTATCTACCGATCCGTACAAGGGGGTCCGTGACTTTTACCCTACGGATATGGCGACCGAGAAATACATATTCGATGTCTGGCGCAAGACCGTCGAGAGCTTCGGATATGAGGAATACGGAGCATCTGTCCTCGAACCGGCCGATCTCTACCGGGCCAAATCGAGCGATGAGATCGTCAACGAACAGACGTATACATTCACCGACCGCGGAGACCGCGAAGTCACGCTCCGTCCCGAGATGACCCCCACTCTCGCACGCATGGTCGCCGCACGACGCCGCGAGCTCACCTTTCCGTTGCGTTGGTACTCCATCCCGAACCTATTCAGATATGAACAGCCTCAGCGCGGACGAGTCAGAGAGCACTGGCAATTGAACGCTGATCTCTTCGGTGTGAGCGGCATAGAAGGAGACATCGAAGTCATCTCGCTCGCATACAGGATCATGCGCGGATTCGGCGCGCGCGACGGAGATTTCCAGATACAGATCAACTCGAGACAGCTCCTCCATGAGACATATGAGCCTCTACTCAAGGATCCTTCACGATTCCCTGCCATGCTCCGCTTGCTCGACAAGAAGGAGAAGATGGGCGCGGAAGCATTTGATCGCGCGTGCGAGGAATTCTTCAAGGAGCCTCTCCGCGAAGACCCTATGCGCGCCAATGAAAGGCTCACGATGATCATCGAGCGTCTCCAGAAGATGGGTATCTCGGCCACATTCAATCCTCACATGGTGCGCGGATTCGACTACTATACCGACATCGTATTCGAGATATTCGATGCCGATCCGGTCAATCGACGATCATTGTTCGGCGGAGGACGATATGACAACTTGACCTCCCTTTTCGGGGGAGACGCGATATCAGCGGTGGGCTTTGGTATGGGAGACGTGACGATACGGGACTTCCTGGAGACGCATCAGCTCCTCCCGACGCTCCCCGCGTCGGCTGACGCGATGATCATCGTGATCGACGAACAGAACGCGCAGTACTCGCTCGAACTAGCGCAGTCGCTCCGAGACCGCGGCATCCGCGTCGCAGTTGATCTCTCCGGCAAGAAGATCGGCGATCAGATCAAGAACGCCGACAAACGAGGTATCCCCTATGTCATACCTGTCGGGGATGAAGAAGCACGGACCAGCACGCTCAAGCTCAAGAAGCTCTCAGATGGACAGGAAGTCTCTGGCTCAAAGGAGGAGATCATCGGTATTTTGACAAAGAAATAACACAGCGAGCTCTGCCGTAGTATCTCGACCGAACATCATGCGCATCATCACTTTCGACATAGAGACCAAGAACACCTTCCAGGACGTGGGATCCAACGATCCGCGGGACCTCGACATCTCGGTCGTGTGCATCCACGATTCCGAGACTGGCGAGTTCACGAGCTATCTCGAACGAGACTTCAACAAGCTCTGGCCCATCCTCGAACAGGCCGACGCGCTGGTCACATGGAATGGCGACCATTTCGATATACCCTTGCTGGACAAATACTATCCGGGCGATCTCACCACGATCAAGAGCATCGACCTCATGAAAGAGGTGCAATCCGTGCTCGGTAGGAGGCTCAAACTAGACACTGTCGGTGAGGCGACTCTCGGCAGGAATAAGTCCGGTCACGGCCTCGACGCCATCGAATGGTGGCGCACTGGCGAGATAGACAAGATCATCACGTATTGCATCGAGGACGTGCGCCTCACACGCGAGCTCTATGAGTATGCCCTCGAGCACAAGCGGCTCAAGTACAAGGAGCTCGGGACGATCAAAGATGTGATACTGAACACTTCGACCTGGCTCGAACGGCGCGACAACGCGATGACATTCACCTTGCCGTTCTAAAAAATATACAATTGCACCATTACGCAATTAAACAAAGGAACAATATGATATACTGTATCAAATAACCATCTTTATCCTATGGACCAAACTTCCCGCCCTACTCTGACTCTGCCTGCCGCCATCATCATCGCTGGCGCATTGATCGCCTTCGCCATCATCTGGGTCAAGAAGCCTGCTCCGACTCCTGTAGCTACGGACCAGCGACCATCCTCTCAATCTGCGCTAGTCCCTGTATCCACAGAAGACCACATCCTCGGCAATCCGGATGCTCCGATCAAGTTGGTCGAGTATTCAGATCCATCATGCCCATACTGCAAGATCTTTCATTCGACGATGCGCCAGATCATAGAGGAGTATGGACCGAGCGGCCAAGTGGCATGGGTATATCGATCATTCCCCTTGGACAATCCTGATGCACAAGGCCGTATCCTACATCCCAATGCTGGTCACGAAGCACAAGCACAAGAATGCGCCGCGGCGCTGGGGGGCAATGATGCTTTCTGGAAATTCACACACCAGCTCTATGAGATCACGCCATCTGACCAGGGCAAGCCTCTTGATCAGACTGAGCTCCCCAAGATCGCGGCGTCTATCGGACTAGACACTGCCAGCTTCGATGAGTGTCTCTCTAGCGGCCGCTTCGCTGACAAGGTCGAGGCGCAGTATGTCGATGGTATCAACGCTGGCGTCTCAGGGACACCGTTCACTATCGTCGTGTCGTCTTCGGGCACCTTGATGCCACTCAACGGCGCTCAGCCATATGCGACGGTCAAGCAGATGATCGAGACGCTGTTGGGTGACGTCTCAAACAAGTAGAGACTGTTTCTTACCCTCCTCATCCAACCACCCTCCTCATCCCGCACCACTCACATCGATCGTCTCCACAGGTCATCCCCATGATAGAGCCACCCCAGACGGCATCGATGAGCGACTGGATCTCTTTCTCGACGCGTTCGATATCGGTATCCATGATCGGTATCTCCACCGTCGGACAGCGTCCCTTGTCATCAGGCGAGACAAAGACGAGCGCGGGGACGACCTGCTTGGAGCGCCACTTGGGCTGATCCTGCATCAGGAGCTTGTAGAAGACGAGCTGACGGAAATATCCTCCATCGCTATTCTTGGTCTCTCCTTTGATCGCATTGACAGACATCGCCTGACGCGTTTTGTAATCGAAGACAAGCACGTGATCCGCGAGCTCGAGTATGGCATCGAGCTTGCCGTGGATCGGCATCTCGATATCCATGCCACCATATGACCCCCTGAAGAGCGCTTTGACCCAGTGTTCGGTGTAGACCATCGCCTTGTCTCCCTTGAGCCTGAAATGAGCATCGAGCGATCGCGCTACTGCCGGAACGTCAGTGAGCAAGTCTTTCTTGACAGCTTCCTTGTCGGCAGAGGACAGGAATGACAGCGCAAAGAACTCCTCGAGCGAGGCTGTGATGATATCACCGATCTGTCTGATACGTTCATCCGTGGATAGAGACATGGTCGCTTCCGAGCTCCATACCCGCGAAAGCGCTTCATGCATGGCGTTCCCCTTCTCAGCTGAGACAGACGGCGCCTGCGGCAACTTGAGGATGCTCTGGTATATGAACGCGTTGGGACATGTCAGGAAATGATTGAGCGCTGTCACAGACAGGCCTTTTTCGAGCAGGGTCCTCCTGGTCAGATCGAGCACCTTGTCATCCCATGATGGACGGTCGACGCTGGCTAGACGCTCCGTTGCTGGCTCCTGATTCACATCGTCATCTTCATGGGGAAGTTCGATCCTCCCGACAGAACGATCGGGCAATTCGGAGATGAACCGGAGCGGGCTCAATACCTTGCCATCCGATTCCTCTCCGGCCGTCAGCACCGAGACGCGCTCGCGAGCGCGGGTCAACGCCACATAGAAGAGCCTCCTGGCATCCCGCGTATCGCTCATGCTCGCCTCCTTGCGCGGCAAGACGAACGAGGCGCCACGATTCTTGCCTATCCAGGCTTCGTCGGTCGCGTAGGGTACGAACACATAGTCGAATTCGAGGCCCTTGCTGCCATGAGCGGTCAACGCCTGGATCGGTATATCGGACGCGCCGACCGTCACCTTGACCATGCGTGATTCTGCGGACAGACGATACGCGAGCAGGGCCTCCATGAGACGCGCAGGATCGATGATGCCTGTATCCCGCACGATCGACTCCGCGAGCGTGATGATCCCACGCCAGACGGTCAGATAGCTGGGGTCACGATTGACCAGATCGAGATACCCTGACCGCTCGGCTACATGAACCAGCGATCCGATCGGCGAATCATTGAGCATCTGTCGTCGGATATGCACCAAGCCCGGCAGCATGCGGTCGATCAGATCGCTGTCTCTGCGAGACTTGAGGTGGCGGATCAATTCCATGCCATCCTCGAACGAGAGTCGCCACATGCCGGCGGTGATTGTGCGCGCCAGGGATCCGACCGCGCTCGGATCGACGAGATACCGCATCAAGTCGAAGAACACGGAGCCGATAGGGTGATTGAATATATCGACACTGCGTTCGGATGAGATGCGGACGCCCTGTTCGTCGCAGAGCCGGATGACACGATCGAGATCCTTGTTGCGTCGCGTGATGACGGCGACCGTGGCCGTCGGATCGCTCTCGGATATGCGCTTGAGTCCCGCCATCAGATGATTCTCCATGGCGGCTACATTTTGTGCCGTGACGATCTCCACGGCGGCCGGTTGGGCAGATAGGGGACCCTGATTCGCGTCATCCTTCCTGCCGCTCATGAGCTCTATCCGTAGATCGGCATGCTCATCATCCTCATAGTTATTCTCGATCATACCGAAGCTGGCATCGAGTATGCCCTGATGGGAACGATAATTCATATCGAGCGATATCGTCTTCATGGACGGCCAGCGTTCTCGGAGCCGTAGGAAATTGTCCACGGACGCTCCCTGGAAGCGATAGATAGCCTGCTTCTCGTCGCCGACCATGAAGATGTTCGGTGTATCGAAGAATTCAGCGATGAGCGCGACGATGGAATTCTGCGCGTCGTTGGTATCCTGATGCTCGTCGACGAGGATATAGAGGAAG
Organism: uncultured Candidatus Saccharibacteria bacterium; assembly: GCA_964543075.1. Lineage (GTDB taxonomy): Bacteria > Patescibacteriota > Minisyncoccia > Phycocordibacterales > PALSA-1337 > C7867-002. Next base: position 9,583 of record CAZIVT010000006.1, read on the forward strand.
CGCTCCTGGATCAGTCGCAAGAAGAGCTCATCCTGGTGCAGAGCCACCAGGAGCTCGATGATCAGATCGCCAAAATCGAGCTTCTTGCTCTCACGCTTCAGGGACTCATATCGCTCATATACATCGGCGAAGAGGAGCGTCCTCTGACACTTTTCGATGGCCTCGCGCGCTTCGGCCTTGAGCTGACCCTTGGTCGCGCCACGAGTCGATATCGAAGCTGGGTCGCTCTGGATCCGCTCGATCTCATCGTTCACATATATCCTGACCTTCTGAGGTGTGAGCTCCTGGCGTTTAGATTCCTCTATGGAGCAAATGATGGCGGAGAGGTATGCATCAGGCTTGGCCACAGGCCGAATATCCGAGAAACCCGGCTCGACGATGATCTGTCTGATCATGCCCTCCTGCTCTATATCGGTCATGATCGAGCTCTCATGGATGTGCAGGAATCGATCGGGATACTCGGCGATCATGGCCGAAGCAAAGCTGTGAAATGTATGGATAGCCACATCATGCGCGCGCGACCCGATGACGCCCTGAAGCTTGGCGCGCATGGCTTTGACGCCGGCGTCTGTATACGTGATCGCCAGGATACCGTGCGCGGGCGTATCAGTCTGCTTGAGTATATTGGCTATACGAAGGGTCAAGATAGTCGTCTTGCCTGTGCCTGGACCGGCGATGACCATGACGGGGCCTTCGATCGTGTCGACGGCCGACTTCTGCGCGGGGTTGAGCTTACTGTAGAGGGTATCGAAAGAAGACATAGGATTGAAAGATTGGAAATTGAAAGATTGAAATATTCCCTACATTATTTTTTTCTATGCTTATTTCTCAAAAGGAACTTTCTGAAATTCGCCAAATGGGTCGATATTTCCCGTATATCAGAATGCATTTTATCAAATGTCGTTCGATCGATGTACTGGGCGTCAACCATTATATAGAGGATGGCTCTTATTTCTCCGGCAGAAGCTTTTGCGATATTTATATAATGCGCAAATTCAACATTCGAACCACGCTCAAACCCCTCTGATATGTTGAGTAAGATCGACGACGCAGCTCTGCGAAACTGATCAGAGGTGCCATAATCCTTTTGAAGAAATTTATTTGTTCGAACAAGGTCAAAAGCCTTCATGACAAAAACGCGAGAGCTTTGCCAAACAGGTATTTCTTCAAAACTAGAATACGTCATTATGAACAAATCATAATTGACGAACAACAATCTTTCAATCTTTCAATTTCCAATCTTTCAATCCCGCCAGTGGCGGGATCAATAATCAATAGTTCTTCAGCCGATTGGCCTTGTCATGCTGGCGGATCTTCTCGTGGGCCTTGGCCTCGATCTGACGGATGCGCTCGCGGGTGACGGCAAATTCGCGGCCGACCTCTTCGAGCGTGTGGGTGATGCCATCGTTGAGGCCATGGCGCATCTCCAGTATCTTGCGCTCCTTCTCGGAGAGGTCGCCGAGGATCATGTTGACTTGGTCACGAAGGATGCGGCGAGAGGATTCCTGATCAGGAGAGAGGATCTTGTCATCAGGGATGAAATCTCCGAGCGTGGACTTGCCGTCTTCGCTGTCATCGCCGACGGGATTTTCCAGAGAGAGCACGTCCTGTTCGATCTTCTCGATCTGATATATCTTGTCGACGTCCATGCCCATCTCCATGGCGATCTCATCAGGCAGAGGCTCACGACCGAGCTCATGCGAGAGGCGACGGACGACCTGTTTGTATTTGGCGATAGTCTCGACCATATGCACCGGCACACGGATGGTGCGCGACTGGTCGGCCAGTGCACGGGTGATGGCCTGGCGTATCCACCAGGTGGCGTATGTGGAGAATTTGAATCCCTTGGACCAGTCGAACTTGTCGACGGCACGGAAGAGGCCAAGATTGCCCTCTTGGATGAGGTCGAGGAGAGTCAGATCAGGCGAGCGGCCGACGTATTTCTTGGCGATGGAAACTACGAGACGGAGGTTGGCGTTGGCGAGCAGATTGACGGCCTCCTTGTCGCCGTTCTGGATGCGCTTGGCGAGCTCCTTCTCCTGCGCGGCATTGATGAGCGGATAGCGGCCGATCTCCTTGAGATACATCTGGATGGAATCATAGGCGGAATCAGGAGAGCTGGTACGATGATATTGCGGTTGTTTCTTGTCCTTCTCTTTGAGATCTTCGACTTCGAGGAGACCACCCCCTTCGAGGACGTCGACGTTGGCGGTAGAAAGCTTGCTGTAGAGCTCATCAAGGAAGATGATGTCATTCTCGATCTGAGGGAACTCCTTGAGGATCTCATCATAGGTGATGAAGCCGCGATCACGACCTTTCTGGATGAGCTTACCTGCGCGTGACTCGAAGTCTTTGGCCTTGTTCGCTTTGCCAACTGCCTTCATGGGCTTGGAGTGCTTGGCGGAGCGCTTGAGGGGCTTTTTGCGCGCCGGAGCCTTGCGTACGGACGCTTTCTTCTTGGCGACGGAGGGACGCTTCGCCGCTGAATGCCTTTTTGGGGTCTTCTTTTTGGATGTGCTCATGGGTATAGGTAGGAGGTGATTAACTGGAATACTATAAAACATCGCGACATTCTGCGCAAGGCGACTTTTGGAAACCTGGCTCACCTGCTTATCTCTTCCTCACCACCTCCCCTTTTCTGATAGACAGCGCTTTGCATTTGTTGGCGAGCTCCTGGATACGGGCGACATCTCCAGCCTGTTCCGCATGCTTGAGCTCCTTCATCGCGCCGACCAACTCTTCGCTGATCATGTCTTCCTCAAAATTGATGATTAGCTCATCGACGTGGCGGCGCCATTGGTTGGGGTCCTCACCATAGAAGGCTTGCGCTTCGAATGACAAGTCGCCGATGCTGGGCTCGATCTTGCGCATGCGTTCTTCATATGTATCGCCGGCGATCGCGCGGATGCGCTGACGATATGTCTCGGCATAGGTCGGATCAGTCTTGTCCATCAGAGCCATGAGCCCGAAAAGGCGCCTCTCTACTATGTCCAACCTCGAACGAGACCCCACAGGATCCCCTCTATGAGAAGGCGCCTGACTGGATGCGCCACCTTGCCCTCCGGGCGAAGACGCGACAGAAGTCTGGGTGATCGGATTATTCTTCTGGAACGCGCGCACATCATCCCATACCGCTTGCTCGGATACCTTGGTCCGATCGGCGATCATCTTGACGTAGAACGCCTTGTCCATCTCGCTATCCATGCGCGCGAGATACGGGAAAATCCTCTCTTTGACGGTGCGCCCGATCTTGTGCGGGTCGGAGATCTCGGAGAGTATGTTGCCGAGCTCGTATTCGATGACATGCTTGGAGCCTTTGAGTATCTCCCTCCATGTTTCAGGATCCGCAAGGATGATATCCGCTGGATCCTTGCCTCCTTCGATATCGGCGATCTTGACCGCCATACCGAGGGCGATGGCAGTAGCGGCGACAGCACGCATCGCCGCCATGCGTCCCGCTTTGTCAGAATCGAATGCCAGGACGATATTCGCAGAGAGCCTCCGGACTAGCTCGAGATTGCCGACGGCGCCAGACGCGTCAGCCGCATCCACGGTGAGCGCCGTGCCGGAGGATGCGACCGTATTCCTGATACCGGCCTGATGGGACATGACCAGATCCATCTGCCCTTCGACGAGGATGGAATAATTGAGCCGGCGGATCTCGGTCTTGGCCTTGTCGAGACCGTAGAGCACGCGCGACTTGTCATAGAGGGGCGTGTCGGGGCTGTTGAGATATTTGGCGCCCTTGCCGTCGTCGAGCCGTGGCAGGATCCGTCCGGAAAAAGCGATGACCCGGCCGCTGGAGTCACAGATCGGGAATATAATGCGACCACGGAAACGGTCATAGGAAGAACCAGAGAATTGGGAATTAATCCCGCCGGATGCGGGACGCGTCCCGTCCTTGGCGGGATTGGGAATTGCTTGCCCTCCGAAGCTCTGCGGAGCGGAGCGGAGGCGGGGGAATTGCTTGCCCGCCGAAGCTTCGCGGAGTGGTGTGGAGGTGGGGGAATTTTCGGAGCTTTTGCGCTTGATGAGGCCCGCTTTCTCTATGAGGGCCTCCTGATACCCCTTCTTGACCAAATGATCCTTGAGATTGCTCCAGCCCTCCGGCGCCCAGCCGATACGGAATTCTTCGCGAGTCTTTTCGGATATGCCTCGCTTCTTCACGTATTCCTGCGCTTCCTTGGATCGGGCATATTGATCCTCAAAATAGCGAGCGACTGTCTCCATGATCTCGAGGAGCCGATCTCGCTCGCCGTCGGACTTCTTGTCATACGAGAGGGTCACGCCGGCGCGTTCGGCCAGCACCTTGAGCGCTCCGCGAAAATCGAGCCCCTCGAACTGCTCGACGAAGGTGAAGATGTCTCCTTTGGCGCCACAACCGAAGCAGTAGTATCCGCCTCGATCCGGCGAGACGAAGAAGGACGGCGTCTTCTCATTGTGAAATGGGCACCGGCCTTTGTAGGACGAGCCGGCTTTCTCCAGCTTGACGTATTGCCCGACGACCTCGTTGATCGGCAGACGCTCCTTGATAGTCTCGACGTCGGTGCGGTTCATGTCCCTAGTATATGTCAGAATCAGCGATAATGGGAGCCGACGTCGTCCAAGGTCAGATCATGGGCGACTTGCCGTCGTTGAGGTCTTCCAAGAGCGCCAAAGCATCATCATACTTCATCATCCAAAAATAGGTGCTCGAGGAGAATTGTCGCGCCTTTTTATGACAATCATATGTTCCACCGTTGTCTTTGAGAAACTTCATCTGCGCACCTATGGCAAAAAGTTCCTCTTTGAGCCTGAAAGATTTGTTGAATAGATAACTCAGATTCCAGCTCACGATCCCATGTATTTTCTGCCGTTCGATGTGAGTTTGCTCGTGGAGCAGTATAGACCTGCTCTTGACGCTCGGATGGGTAGATACCAAATCTTCGTACACCTTACGCGGGAGATAGATATTCGGATATAGCGTAGTGGCAACATCTATCCCGAGAAAAGGAATATATTTCCAAAAGGCGGGGATGGCTTTTATGTGTGGACCTAATTCCATATATCAATACCTTTATCCTTTCCTTCCTCGCTTAACGAGCCGAACGACCAATCGCTCGTTTCCTGAGGGGTCAAATTTGTGTCTCTTTGCCAATTGGCTCGAACATTTTTCCAGAGCCAGACGGCTCTGTAAAGGTATCCCCACACCTGTCCCCGCGGCGGGGATACCCGCCTGGGGTCAATCGTCCTTTGTTCACCGTGGTTTGGTCGTGGTTGCGATGCCGTGTCGCACCCCCGACTTCGGTCGGTTTATGGCTCGCACGGCGGCTCTTTCTTTGAGCCGTCGCCGTGCTCGCCAAAACCTCCCTCAGTCGCTCACGCTCCCCACGAGTTCACCGCCGGACGGGTTACGAGTTAGACGCGTAAAGGACAGAAATGTCCTTTAGGACGATGACGGGTTTAGAACGAGTTGGGGACGAGTGGCGGTCACAGACTTGTGAGCTTTTCTACGCTCTCCGGCATCCCTTCGCATACCCCCTTGCCCCCATGCTCCGGGACGCCTCCGGCTCGAAAACGTCCCAAGACTGTGACCGCAGGAGATTCCGCACCGATGGCCAGTTCCTCCCCGAGTCGGAACATGGACCATCCGTGCGGTGCAATTACAACGGTTTAAGGAAGAGTTACGACGTTGTTAATCGTCGCAGTCTTATTTCTTAGGCCGCTTTGGGCGTGGTGGTGGCTTAGGGGCTTTAAATCCCTTACCGCCGTGATGACTGGGTTTTGCCATGTATATCACCTCTTTTCCGAACAACGTTTTCTCTCAACTTTCCAGGTTGTCCAGCTTTAATAGTTCCCTACTGGCAGGACCCCATCGTGATTCCAGTCGGGAAAATGCCGACCTGAACAAACAAAATGAGCGCGGCACGGCGAATCGATCGTCATGCGTATTTCGGATTTGGGATTCCCGTTTGTTATCAATTGAGGGTGGAGGGTCGCATGGGGATTTTTGATGGTTTTCCTTTTTCTTCCTGCATAAGCGGCTCAGCCCACGAGGCTTCAAAAAATATCACCAGCAGAGGGTGTCGCGTTTGACAGGTTTCTTACCGGAGTACTAACCTGCAACTCGTGGCAAAAGACCCAAGTGCCACGAGTTGTGGCTGACAAAGACGATTATCTCATAGACATGCTTGTGGATCTCGGTTTCCGCCGAGGAGGTAGTCGAAAAGGCCTAGAAAGTGAGAAATCTATGGAAACTACTCATGCTGGGTATGTGATCGTAACCAAGCGGCTCAAGCGGGCACGAGAGGCATTGCTTCAATGCCAGGCAGAGTCGTGGCTTCATTTGATTGCCGGGATGTTACTTCATTTGGGTCAGTACGTGACGAAAGCGTTGTTGGTATCATCTGTTGTCGCAGATGTGTTTACAGCGCGTTCCATTGGGCTGATAGCGTTGTGTATGATCGCATCTGAGGCGATCAAGCAACGATACGACCCATATGCACTCCGGGCTCGGGCACGGTGTAAATCAGCGACACTTGATAGGCTCATCTTCAGCATTGAAGACAGGCTTGTAGGCATAGAGACGACTTCTACGCGCGATTTCGCCATTTTGCGCATTCAACGCTCACTCTCCAGAGAGATTTCGAAACTAAATTTGCCCGAGGTATTGAAGAAATGATGACGAGTGGAGTAATTCGATGCGTCATCGGCTCACGGCATGAACATGTCGAGTGTAGTTAATTCTGGTGACGTAAAAATTCGGAAAAAACCACTAGCGGATTGTTGAACTGAACGTAGTTTTACTTTGAGGAACCAAACACTGCATTTAACAACTGTTGTATTGTTGTAACTTGGGCCCAGATTGTGCTAAAATGAATGTAATAGTAGAGAAGTAGTATGCTCAGTGTGTAATACACCTACCCTGACTGATCCTGTTGTTCTTTGTGAGGAGAAATTTGCGATGCAATCCATGTTGATAAATCTGCACCCACCCACTCTACACAACACAATGCAGAATACTCCATGTGAATTGCACCGATGACTGTTTGCCACATCAACAATTGAGGCGCGATATTCTGCTAGAAGCAGAAATGTAAAGTGGCATCCGAAGAAGAATTGTGCATGTGGAGTAGTTCCCGGCTCACATGTGAAGTGATAAACAAACCGGGATACATCTAGAACACCAATGGTATGAAGCGAATCAAATAAAGCGAAGACGCCAGCACACAGATAGTCCCTAGCACGAGACCTATCCGCACACTGGCGTCAATAGCGACCAAAGCACCCCTAGGAAAGGAGACTTATGAGCGCTACATTTTTTGTGGTCCTCAATTTCTTTCCCTACCTCATCCCAGCACCGCTGTTCATTACGGGAATAGCGAAGCTAATTAGGAGATTGAGATAGCGGAAAAAATTAGACCTGTCGCAGACACAATTGAATCACGCGACACAAAGCTTGTTTCAAAGAGCAGATACAAGCAGCCTCACAATTTGTTTCGTTGTGTGGCCACCTCTCGTCGCTTCACGATTCCACACGCACACGACAAATCAACGTATTTCTACGTACTATCCTATCAGGGTTATTACTTTAATCCTACTGGTTGCTTGGGGACAAGCTAATCCTAATTTCCCAAATTCTCAACGCGGCCCATTACGGACCATGTCCCGGGAATTGTCGGAAGCCGTTATGGCATGCTTCTAAATCTCCGCAATATCCAACCACATTGCTTCCAGGTTGGGCTCATCCAGAGCAATCCTCCGAATATCAACCTTTCCAGCCGTATCAATTGCCCGAGTTAACCAATTGAGCGATGCTTTGAGTTCGCCAAGCTGACAGTAACAACAAGCGAGGTGAAACGGTATCCGCCAGTCTTCTGGGAACTTGTCAGTTATGGGGAGTAAAGCATCTCGTCCTTCTTTCCATCGCTTCAATTTGCGGAGCGCATGAGTTAAGTGAACCGGGCCAAACGTGGAGTCCGGAAGCATTCCACAAAGCGCAATCGCGACTTCGGCCATGTAGTCCCATTTGCCTGCGGCATCGTAAATCTTGCACCGGACCTGCAAGACATCTGGATGAGCCTTATTGACTGGCGATATGTTTTCGATCTCGCTGGTCGCCTCCGCCCAGTTGCCTAGTTCAAGCCATCCTTGAGCGGCATTAAGGTGAAATGTATCAGCGGAATTAAAAGCCATCTGAAATCCGAGTTTATTGCTTTGGCGGATGCGGACGTTTGCGTTCGGTGAAAAGAAAGGCGGCCTCTACTCAAGGCCGCCAGTGTTCCATGCTGTTGACCTGCCTATGAAAACAAGTCTAGCACGCCACTGTTATTACCCACACGGCTTCATCGAAATAGGTTGGTGCTGCCGAAGAGGCCAAAGCTGCACCAACAGCGGTTATATCGCGGAACGCAGTTCGGTCGGGGCTGTGAGCCGTAACAATGGCTTCTGCTTCACCGTGGATTGCCCTTACAGTCGGAATGACAAGCCTACAACAGGAATCATTGGAGAGCTTGCGCTCACCGAACACCTCTTGCAGAACATCCCGCAAAGTTTGGGATTCGTGTTTGGATTTCAGCCAATGCCGGAGTTTCCTATCCTTCGGAAAAATTTTCGAGCCTTGCTTCCGATAGAAATTGAGCATTTCGAGTGGCGTCAAACCAAGTCCAAGTCCAATTGCTAAAATTGCGCCTGTAGATGTGCCTGCTACAAGATCAAAGTGCTTAACCAAGCCATTGCCGCCTCCGCTCTTAATCATATCGTCCCACTTGGCGAGGACGGCTGTGGTAAAAGTCCCCCTAAGACCACCTCCATCGAGGGCTAAGATTCGGAAATTGCGTCCTCGCGATATGCTCTGCCGCACTAAAGGTAAAAGTTTTAGCTGAGACACAATGTCTTCAACGAGTGCCTCGATGGATGTGCCTTCTGCAATTTCACGATTGCGCGACTCAGGAAGCCCGTTCTGCAGACGACACAGTAATGAAGAATCTTCTTTGACATAGCCTGCTGTCGCACCTCCGAAACCAGCAACGACGAACCCCGGCTTTCCCTGCAACAAACTTGCGTCCAGTTCGTCGGGAACACCGGCTCGCGTCTTGTTAATACCCCACCACTTGCCCCCAATTGCAATTACGGCATCTGATCGTTCCGCCATCCATTCTCGCATTGGGATTAAACTTTCATTCGTATTGCCTGCCGCGGCTGGCACGATTTGAACGGCTGCGTATTCACGCTGAAGGTCGATTTCGGCCAATTGTTCATTAGTCACGGCGTATCTTTGAGCGCGGACTAACGTCAACGAATCCTTCTCCCCACCTGCTTGCACAAACGGTCTTGCAGCCTCTTCTAGTGGCTTCCGCAATGTGGGGTGGCTTCCGTGAATCAGTGTTCCGCCTTCACGCAACACTCTACTTGTGAGGCTCCGCACGAATGCACAAATTCCATCAGCTTGTTCGCGGGTTGAATTTTCGGGGACGGAGCCAGAAAGGTGAACCCGGACGCCAAGCAGTGGTAGGCGAAGAGGCATAGAATTAGCGTTTGGCTCTTTGGGCAGCAGTTTCCACCCAGCTCGAAAAGTTTGAATAGCCGTCGTTGTAAACCCAATCGTAGGTTGGATAAAACTCGCTTAGATAGCGGCGGGGGTTTGAATCTGTTAGATAGATGTTCTCGAACGGGTTTCTTCCCTGATTATCGGTGAGCCCAGTGCGCGGATCTCTCAGGTTGTGAATATAGATGCCCAGCATTCCTTTGCCGTCCGCGTAGCTTTGTTGAATCTCGTAATTGACCCAAGGACGGTCGAATGTCTCGGCCCCAATTAGCACAACCGTCACGGATGCACCGTTTAGTTGACTGTTAATCCAACGCTTTATCGCATCGTCTCCAAGAGCCAGGTGCAGTGGACGGGCAAGCCCGGTGACTATCGTCCGTATCAGCTCCAAACCGTCGTCATCTTCGGCGAAGAATCCAACGGTCGCTATCTCAACAAGCGAAAACATAATCTCGTCATCGAGATTCCCTAGTATCCCAAACACACAACGCTCGCTTCACAGCGAGCGACCTACCCGTCCGGCGGTGAACTCGTGGGGAGCGTGAGCGACTGAGGGAGGTTTTGGCGAGCACGGCGACGGCTCAAAGAAAGAGCCGCCGTGCGAGCCATAAACCGACCGAAGTCGGGGGTGCGACACGGCATCGCAACCACGACCAAACCACGGTGAACAAAGGACGATTGACCCCAGGCGGGTATCCCCGCCGCGGGGACAGGTGTGGGGATACCTTTACAGAGCCGTCTGGCTCTGGAAAAATGTTCGAGCCAATTGGCAAAGAGACACCATTCCACCAGTTGGAGGCACTTCGACGAGTAAAGACCACGGTTTGAGGGCGGAACCACGGGCTGTTTTGCTTTCGAGGACTCCCCGCATCACGAGTTAATTTTCCGACCAGTTAGTGATACACTAGACGCAACCGGGAAACGACTTTTGTAACGACGTGTTTCAAACTACCATATTCACATGCCTAAGCGCTCACGTAAAACAACACCTTCTAAGAAGAATCCTGCTGCGGTTGCCTTAGGCCGGCTTGGCGGCTTAAAGGGTGGTAAGGCGCGGGCACGAAAGCTGACGGCTAAACAGCGCAGCGATTCGGCCCGCAAGGCCGTGCTCGCCCGCTGGAGAGCCGCCTGATTGCTCGCTTGTTCCCTGTTCACATCCCATCGTTTGCATTTACGTGAGCGCTCACGTATAATAGGCAGCGAATGGCTTTATATCCATGAACACCTACTTTCTCTACACCCGCAAATCCACCGACATGGAAGACCGACAGGTCTTGTCCATCGAATCGCAACTGCATGAGTTGCGCGAGTTCGCCGCGCGGGAACATCTCAGTATCGCCAGTGAATTTGTCGAAAAGAAGTCCGCCAAAAAACCGGGTCGTCGCGTATTCAATGACATGCTCGCTCGTATTGAAGCGGGTGAAGCCGACGGGATTATTGCCTGGCATCCCGACCGCCTCGCCCGTAACAGCATGGACGGCGGCCTAATCATCTACATGCTCGATACCGGCAAGTTGAAATCGCTGAAATTTCCAACCTTCCGGTTTGAGGCGGATTCACAGGGCAAATTCATGTTGAACATGATGTTTGTGCAGAGCAAATACTACGTTGATTCGCTCGCAGACAACACGCGGCGGGGTTTGCGGGAGAAAGTCCGACGAGGCGAATACCCCGGACCTGCCCCCATCGGGTATCTCAACGATTACCGTTCCAAGCGGTTAATCGTTGATCGTGAGCGAGCGCCCATAGTCGTTGAAGCATTCAAGCGCTATGCCACCGGCACAGAGACCCAGGAAACGCTCCGTCACTTTTTCGCCTCGAAAGGAATCCTGTCCCGGAATGGGAAGCCAATCGGAAACACGGCTGTTTCCCACCTTCTATCCAACCCCATTGTATATGGCCACTTCTGCTACAAAGGAGAGGTTCATGAAGGGATTCATGAACCCATCCTTAGCAAGCAGCTATTTGATCAGGTGCAGGCGGTCGTCGCCGAGCGCTGGCGTTACACGCCTGCGACCGCCAAGGTCGTGCCGAAGCCGTTCCTCGGACTGCTACACTGCGCCGAGTGTGGCGGAGCAATTACCGCCGAAATACAGAAGGGGCACACGTATTACCGATGCACCAAGAAGGACAAACGGGTTCGCTGTTCCCAGCGATACGTTCGGGAGGAAGTTTTGGATGAGCAAATCTCTCACCTTCTCAGGTCCTTCACACTGCGAACCGATTGGGCCGATGAGATGTTGAAACTGGTTAAGGAGGAACAACGCGGTATCGCCCAATCAAGTTCGCAGGCGGCAGCGCTGAAGAAGGCGGAGATCGCAAAGATCAATGCTCGGTTGCAACGGTTGCTCGATTCGTTTTTGGATGAACTGATCGACCGCGAAACCTTCACGGTCGAGAAGGCCAAATTGATGAGTCAGAAGAAGACATTGCAGGAGCAACAGGACGCTCATGCGCGAGGCCGAGCCGATTGGCTCGAACCGTTTGAAAATTGGATTTTAACCGCTAGAAACGCGGCGAAAACAGCAGATGCGGGGTCGCTTCAAGAGAAGCGGGTTCTTGCCTTGAAAATCTTCGGCTCGAACCTAGTCCTCGAAAGCAAAACAGCCCGTGGTTCCGCCCTCAAACCGTGGTCTTTACTCGTCGAAGTGCCTCCAACTGGTGGAATGGTGCCGAGGACCAGGATCGAACTGGTGACCCTTCCCTCTTCAGGGGAATGCTCTACCAACTGAGCTACCTCGGCAGAATAACGCAAAACTCAAAAATCAAAAGTCAAAACTCCGTCGCGCAAACGACATGCGCGATCAGCAATCACTACAAAAGATCGAGCAGTGACCCTACTCCTCCCGGATTGACCTGCTGTGCGGATGCTTCATTGCCGCCGAACAAGCTCGAATACGTATCGGTGACGGCATCTACATATGGCTGGATGAAGTAGAGCGCACCGACAGCCAGACCGATGACCACGATCCAGTAGAGCGCGCGCATGGCGAACGAGAATCTGTTGATTCTGCGCATCTTGCGGAGGATCTCATTGTTCTCCTCGGCGAGCTGATATGTCCGCTCGAGCAAGGAGCGCTCTTCGGGGGTCATAGGACGTACTATATCAGAAAATGATCATTTCGCAAAGATGAACCGGTGCAAGTAGCGAGAGTCTGATAAGTAGTGTAAAGTTAAAAATGCAAAGTGAAAAATTGCCCTCGTAGTTAAATGGATATAACAGTTCCGTCCTAAGGAATAGTTGGAGGTTCGATTCCTCCCGAGGGCACCATAAATCTCTACCCCTTCCTCATCAGTCTTCATCCCCATCCGATGCCTCACTGGTTACCCCACCCGTCTTCTCATACTCCTGCAGTGCCTCGACGATCGGTTCGAACTTGCCGGCCATGATGCCGGGGATGTTGTGCCATGACTCCTTGATGCGGTGATCGGTCACACGATCCTGAGGGAAATTGTAGGTACGGATCTTCTCAGAGCGAGATCCCGTACCGATCTGACCCTTGCGTTCGGAAGCGAATTTTCGGGCATCTTCCTCCTCCTTCAGGGCCTCCAATTTGGCGGTGAGGATAGTCAGCGCATGTTCACGGTTGGCGCTCTGGCTCCGCTCGACTGTCGAGCGGACAGAGAGGCCGGTCGGCTTGTGGATGAGGCGCACGGCAGACTCCACCTTGTTGACGTTCTGGCCTCCTTTGCCGCCGGCGCGCGAGAACTCCATCTCCAGATCGGCCGGATTGATGACGAGCTTAGACTTCTTGCGGAGCGGCATGATGGCTACCGTCACCGTCGAGGTGTGCACGCGACCCATCTTCTCGGTCTCGGGCACGCGCTGGACACGATGCACGCCGGTCTCCCAGCGCAATGCCGCAAAGGCGTCCTTGCCCTTGATCTCCATAGATGCTTCCTTGTAGCCGCCGAGATCGTTGCGCGATTCATCGATCATCTTGGTAGACCACCCCCTAGACTCCGCATACTTCTTGTACATATTCAAAAGCTCCGCGGCGAACAGAGCCGATTCGTCTCCACCGGCACCGGCGCGCACCTCGAGGATCATCTCTTTGGGATGCTCTTCTTCGACCTGATCAGCCGCGATGATGTCGTCCATCTGCTTTTCCAACGCGACCTTCTGCTCGACGATCGAGGCGAGCTCATGCTCTGCCATCTCCCTCATGGCGGGATCGGCGTCGATCATACCCCTTACTTCTGCCTCATCCTTGATCAACTTCTCGTACATGCCGGCCAGGAAAGCGGTCTTGGGGTTGGATTTGTATGATTCAAGATTCATGGCGGAAGAATTGTGAATGGTGAATTAAGAATAGCACAAAACACGCGCTTCAAAATGCCGAGACATTCGTGATTCGCCATTCACGATTCTTAATTCTTCTTTTTTGCCAGGCGGTTCCTGAACTTCTCGACACGGCCAGCGGTGTCGATGGTCTTCTCCTGATTAGTATAGAACGGATGAGAAGCGCTAGAGATCTCGACGTAGTGGACAGGATACTCTTTGCCATCGGTCCATTTCATGGTCTCCTTGGAATCTATGGTCGAAGCCACGAGGAACTTGGCTCCGCTGGAGTTGTCAGCGAAGATGACGGGGCGGTATTCCTGCGGATGGATGTCTTTCTTCATGGGGACGAATATAGCACAGATGACGGTTTTGTGCAATGAAAAAGCCTCGAGAACCATAGATCCTCGAGGCTGTGAAGTGACAGAACTGCTCAATTTTTTGTCATACCGAGTAGCTTATCAAGGCCGAGTTCTTCCGCTATCAATTCCGGGTTCCCTTCACCTATCCCATCCCGGATACGATGCTGAATATCGAAAGCGAAACACTTGGCGCCGAATTTCTCCTCGGCGGCTCGTGCCAGCTTGGCTATCTGCGTGCTGAACACGACGCTACAGCCGGATTCATGGAGTTTGGCCAGGATGCGTTCACCGATGATCGCACCTTTGCTTTCCTGGGTACCAGAGCCGAGCTCATCGAGGACGACCAACGTGCCGTTCTTGGGGTGTTTGAGCGCAGTCTCGATGACTGGACCCGTCTTCCTGAGCATCAGTTCGACGGTCGATCCTTCTCCTCGTTCCATGAACACCATACCGATGGTGTTCTTGACGTTGAGCCTGATCTCTTGCCCGCCGATGATCGGGAACCCTGATTGGGCATCGAACACCGTGAACAAGAGCGCTTCTTGCGTTACTGTCTTCCCGCCCATATTCTGTCCGGTGAGCCCGATCATATTCCCCTTCAAGGGAACCAATGAGCAGATAGGTTTGAGGTCAGAGGCTTTGATTGACTTACCCCTCTTGGTAGTCGGACGTCCGATCAAGTGGATGGGCATCACTTCTCCGAACGAGAAGAGATGCTCGCTGTCCTGCATGATCTCCGGATAATGCAACGGCATGGCGAACCTTCGTCCCAATGTTACGAACTTGGAGGAAATGTCCGCCACGTTCGAGAGGTCATGGAATCTGGCCCGTACATAACTTCGCAAGGACTGGGCTTCTTCAAGTACTTCCAGAAGCCCTTTGTCGAGGCCTATCACGCCTGTCGCCGCATTCCACGATAGGACCGGGAATATCTCCGGAACATCGAGCTTAATGCCTTTTCCGAGGAGATCAGGCGCATGCTCTTTGACAAGCTCCAGAGTGTCATTGAGAGCTATCGAGTCATGCCATATGGCACAGGAACGCGTCGCGGAAGAATGGTTTATCCCCCAGACCTTTTCATGAAAAGCTTGGGAAACCCATGTACCTTCTACTCTAAGCGGTTCGAATGTGTAGCTTGACTTGGCTCTTATGTCAAGATCGAACTGCGGTTTGATCGATAGAAGCGACAGTGACAAGCCGCTATCGTCGAGACGATATGCGATGGTCAACATCACCGATGTGGTCAATTCTTGGCTTGTCAATTCTTTGCTGAAGCGCGCGCGATATCCTTTCGAAAACACCGATCCAGAGCAGAATGTCTTCCTCACGAAGTTGCTTATAGTTTCGGCGACTATGTCAGGAAGATGGTGGACTATGAGCGGCTTCGCCCATCGACGCACCCGCCAGAGATAGAGCAATTTTTCGAGGGCGAAATATTTCTTCTCGAAGAACTGCCTGAATTTTGACATGCTTTCGTACTGAGGACGCGTAGGCATAATCGGCGCCGGTTTCAGAGAGAATGGCCGGAAACCAAATGCGTCATCATGATCCTGAGATAGCGAATCGGCTGGCAGACAAAAGTCAGCTGTATTCACCGTATACTTGATGATCCCGCCGAATGCCACCGCCTTCGAGAGGCGAGTGGCCACTGTGCGAGACATCTCTTCTTCTCGCCGCTTGAATGGCAATGCCATATCACGCAAGAACTGGTCCAACAAAGCGATATCTGGCGGGATTTCGGTGCCCGCGTCCCGGATCCGACCGATCTGTGAGCAGAACTGATCGATGAGGTTCCAAAGCTCATGGTGGGGACCTGACCCGGCTGTAGTGAACGACCTCATGAAGTCTACGCTGTCGATAGGTAATTGCGATACCCTCGAGAGACCGGAGATGGTCGCTCCTAGCGTGGGATGCTCCACGAGAAACCTGATATTCTTTTGACGACGAATTATCTCCGTCCGATCGACACAACCGAACGTGCTCCGGAGAGGGTGATTATGTAATCCGATCATCTCAAGGTGCTCATCCACACGGAACTCTCCCGGATTGATAAACTCGATGACCCGGGCGGATGTATCCCAAAATGAAATATCAGGATACTCAATCTTGCTTTTCATAGCTGTCTGCCTTTCTGTTTTTTGTTGGTTACTTGGTTTGATTTCGGTTATTTCAAAAAACCGTAGTCTGCTGGGATGATAAAACAAAATATTATATATGTCAAATCTTTCATCTGTATTAAACCCCACTGTTCACTTTCGTTACTGGGTGGGGTTTGAATCGGATGAATATCGTTCGTTCACATCCGAGAGACTTTCACTGATCCGATCGATGATGTACCCTCGGCATGTATGATGAATCCGCAGGTACACGGCACGCCTAGACATCCAGGTTCAGGACAGCCTCGCCCGAAGATCTTCTCCATCTCGACAGCCAGATCGACATCGATGCAACTGGCTACAGCCAGCTGATTGGTCACGACATCCACCAGCTCTTCGACGATCTTGATGAAGAGCGACGGGCTGTGGGTTCCCATGAATTCTTCGATTGCCTCCCCCATCTCTCCCGTCTCTTCGGCGAGATGCATCGCGGCATCCTGGAGCGAATTGAACGGATAGATCTCCCTGAACATCTTCTGAGACCGTGACAAGGTCGTCGGACGATCTTCGATCGAAGATTCGAATCTTTTGCGTTCTTGGGACATCGTCTTGCATGCGGCTCCACGGCATGGGATCGACGCGCAGTAGGGGCATACGCCCGGAAATCGGATCCAGGTCTCTTCTTCGAGATTGAGGTGGAACCTGTTCCCGAGCGCCATCGCCCAGGAGAAGCCCATGCAGAGGTCGCGCGGGATGGTATCTGGACGGTCCTTACGCACCGCCTTGAGGACGCGAGTCGCATAACGCTTCATCCGTGACACCATATCCATGGCGTTGTAATTTCTGTCATTTTCGACCAGGTAGATAGTACGATTCAGTTGCTGAAAATCTGAAAGAGAGTGCTCCCGAATCGACAGATGCCGTGTACTCATATGATCAGTATCTCCTTTTTATTTGAATGTGCGGTACCGGTGTTTGAGATAAAATTACTCCTCCGCATATACTCTGTCAATCATCGAAGACATTACCGGAGGACATCGCGCCCATGCTATAATTACACACTACACATCATGACCCCCGCGCGACGCTCACATATGGTATATACCATCGCCGTCATCGGCTTCATCTTCACCTTGCATCTGGTCTTGCCGATGTATTCCAACTCGAGCTTCCTCTCGCTCTTCGCTGACGAGCGGACCGTAGGACTCATCTATATGACTGGAGCGGCGCTTTCTATCCTCGGCTACCTCATCGCACCTCTCGTCATCCGCCGGATCGGCAATTATGGCACATCGATCGGCCTGGTCTGCATCCAGATCGCTCTGTTCTGGGGTCTGATATCCTCTGACTCCAGCATCGCTATCGCCGGCCTATTCGCCGCGCAGATGGCGATCGTATCGCTCATCGGCCTGACCCTGGACGTCTTCCTCGAAGCCTACACCGATGGCCACCATGTCGGCCATGTCCGCGGGCTCTACACGACCATACTCAATGCATCGTGGCTGATCGGACCACTGATCGGTGGCATGCTTATCAATGGCGGAGACAACTACCGCGATACCTATATCGCTTCGTTGGCCATGCTCTTCCCTCTTATTTACTTGATCCACCGCAATTTCCCTCGATTCAAGGACCCGCGCTACATGCACCTGTCTCCCTGGAAGCTCATCCAGCATATCTGGTCCAATCACAGCTGGAGGAAGCTCTTCTTCGGCAACGTCATCCTGCAGACATTCTACGCCTGGATGGTCATCTACAGCCCGATCTATCTCCACAAGACAGTCGGTTTCGATTGGGATGAGATCGGCATCATCCTCACCGTCATGCTCCTTCCTTTCGTATTGATCCAGTATCGCCTCGGCAAGCTCGCCGATACCCGCTATGGGGAGAAGGAGATCATGGCTATCGGCTTCGGCATCATGGGCATCTCGACTATCGTCCTCGCATTCATCACCTCGACCAGCGTGCTCGTCTGGGCGATCGCCCTCTTCATGACGCGCATCGGCGCCGCGGCGGTCGAGATCATGATGGAAACCTATTTCTTCAAAACCGTCTCGTTGCGCGATACTGCCACGCTCGGCATGTTCCGCATCACCCGTCCGTTCTCCAATTTCATCGCACCCCTCGTGACCGGATTCGGCCTACTCTTCGTGACGCACGAATATCTCTTCGTGGTCATCGGCGTCATCTCGCTCATCGGATTGTATCCAGCACTGACGATCAAAGACACCAAATAGAAATACTAAGCTCTAAACCCTAAATCCTAAACAAATCCAAGGTTCAAAATCCAAATATCAAAACAGGCGCAACAAGTTTTGAATTTTGAGTTTTAAGTTTTGAGTTTGTTTAGGGTTTAGAGCTTAGTATTTAGAGTTTTTGCGCCTCCACGCACATGAACATCGGTATCTCCTTTCTCATGCGATCCTCTTCGGCGGCTCGAGGTCCCGGCTCGCTCCGCTTGTGAGATATCCACTCTTCCAGTCTAGTAACCGACAGACCTGATTTATTCAACGCCTTGAAATAGGATTGCAACGGACGATGGAATGACACCGTGGATATCTTCTTGTTTTGGTCTTTTTCTCCCGGCGTCATGTCGATCTCCGCCCGAGAATCCGACATATATCCGTCAATGCGCCGAAATTGAACAAAGTCTGAGCCTCCGCTTTTTTCGGTATTCCCCGTTTCTTGATCCCACTCCCATCCCGACCTCTTCGGTATGCGAAAAGCGGGATGGTTGAGCACGAAGATGAATCTGCCTCCGGACTTGAGTACGCGTGCCGCCTCGGCGACGGCTCCTGAGAGATTCTCGATATTTTGCAGAGCCAAAACAACCGTCGCGACATCGACGGATCCGTCCTTCAAAAATGAGAGGTTATCCGCCGGCGCCACGCGGAACTCGACACCTTCGCCACCCGCGCCCGTCTTCGCTTCGTCGCTTCTTTCAATCTTTGAGCCGCGTGACTTTGCTCTGGCAATGAGCTCCGCCGAGATATCACACCCGACCGTCTTCGCTCCCGCCGCCGCGAACGCGCGTGAAAAATACCCTTGACCGCAGGCGATGTCGAGGACGCTCATGTCCGGCTTCGGATCGACGATACGCAGGAGCCCGGGCAAGATCACTTTGGCCTGGAATGAATCCGCATCTCCCTCAAGCAGACCGTCATACCATTCGGCGACGGGGCTCCAGGAGGTTGTGTTTTTAGAGCTGAATTTCATCATGCAACAATATCATCTCAATTACTTATTCACAAACTTTGAATTGATATATATATGGAAAAATTAGAATGCATGATGAAAATCCTATTCATTAAGGAGATACCAATATAAATTCTTCAGCTCTTGGCCGAGATGGTATGAATTTGTGTGAGAAAGAACTCCAAGATTTGACTGTACTGCTTGATCCAAGCTCTCCTTGGTAATCAACCCGCTCTTATGCATAGCTATCTTCGCTTTCAGCTTACGTACGATACGCTTCCACGTCCTTTTTCTGATCTGCCGGTGATGCGGAAAGATGACAGCCCCAAGGAAATCGATACCACGCTGATACTTCAAAATCTGCACCTTCCGCGGATGCAGACTCAGTTTCAGCTTTTTCTGAAGAAATGCGCTTATCGGCTCAATCAATTTCTCGAGATATTCTCTTTTGCCAGACACGACGACGAAATCATCCGTGTATCGCGCATAGTGCTCTATCTTCAATTCGCGTTTCATGAATTGATCAAATTCGTTCATGTAGACATTCGCAAAAAGCTGGGATGTCAGATTGCCGATCGGAACGCCCTTCGGACTGAAAAGATCGGAATAACCGCCGGTAAAGCTTTCGACGATTCGCTCCAAAAGCCATACCACCTCAGAATCTTTGATTTTTCTCTTGAGAAACATGAGCAGAATTTTGTGATCAACACTGTCAAAAAACTTCTCCACATCACATTTCAATACATAGCATGGCCGAGTGTTGTTTCTCGATACTTTTCTGATCATGTCTGCCACAGCGAAAACGCCCTTATGAGTACCCTTGCCAATCCGACAGGAAAACGATCTCAAAATGAATGTTGGTTCGTAAACGCGGTTAAGGATGTTGAAAACGGCGTGATGAAGGACGCGATCCCTTACAGTCGCCTTGTGAATATGCCTGCGCTTCGGATCATGAATATGAAAATCGGTGTAGCCATCGTGTACATATGTTTTATTTTTAAGGTCTCTGCACAGTTCAAAAATATGCTGTTCCAGATTCTTTTCGAAAAAGAGAACATCTTTCTTGCTTCGCTTGCCCCGTTTGAATTCGTCCCATGCCAAAAACAGGTTTTGTGGATCGGCAATTTCTGAAAATAATTTTTTATATACTTTCATGAACGATATTGATATACCCATTCTAAAGAAGTCATACGAGCTGTACTCGACATTCCACGAATACCGACGCGTTGTATCTAAAGCTGATCGATTTACCGTCTATGAGCGAAGCGAGAATCTCATCGTCGATCTTATCGAGCTGCTTCTTGAGGCCGGATACACAAAGTCGGGCAACAAGGTCGCGATTCTTGAGAAAGCGAGCATAAAGCTCAACACACTCCGTTTCTTCATCCGCCTCATGAAAGAGACGAAGGTGTTTGATCTCAAGAAGTACACGACCCTTCAGGATAAAATCGACGAGATCGGCAGAATGCTTGGGGGATGGATCCGCTCAAGCTCGGCTCGATAACGCAAAAGGTGCCCGCGGGGACACCTTTTCGATGGGAGAGACTTCGGAACGAGACCAGACGCTGACCCGTAGTTGTCGTTGGCATTGTCGACATAGTTCGTGTCGAACTTGACCTTGCCGTCGTTGAAGTTGAAGTAGGGAGCGTGGTCGAAGCGGACATCGGAGTCCGGATATTTGCCTTTGCCTGTCCGTGGCACCGAAGCTTGAAAGCGATCCTTATTGGAAATGAGGCGCGATCTCACTCCTGAATTTAATTCGGCAGCACCCGCCATATAGGCTTAGTGGTCTGCCTTGAGCAAATGCAAGCAGTATCTCCTTATCGCGGCACGCTTCTCCAAACCGTAGTCGGGAGAACTCTGGCCGGTTTCTCAAAAGAGAAAAAGTTCGGCGACGGCAATCCGTGGACGACCGTACATGAGCCTAGACTCATGAATAAGTATAGCAAAATAATAGCTTTTCGTATAAAAAGAAATCAGGGTTACCCACGCTGTGGATAACCCTGAAATGTTTTGCCGCAAATTCAAGAATCAAAAGAGAGGACTCAAAAGATTCAAGGATTCGAGTATCGAGGATCGCTACTGCCCTACTTCGCTCCTCCTTTCAGTCGGAGCTACGCAGGGCACTGCGGAACGAGACCAGACGCTGACCCGAAGGCGTCGTAGGCATTGCCGACATAGCGCGTGCCGAACCAGACCCCGCCGCCGCCGAAGCCGAAGTAGGGAGCGTGGCCGAAGCGGACACCGGAGTCCGGATCGTCGAATTCGTCCGCACCGCAGTCGATCCAGAGGTCATCGTAGTTCATGAGCCGTTCCGGATGGGTCAAGATCATGGTACCATCGGCGAACGCGCCGAGACCAACTTCACCAACTACATCCTCCATGATCACACGTGCACGGCGAACAGAACGACCGCGGTAGCGAATACCGAACTGTGCGGCGATGATGAGGATGTCCGCATCGCCCTGTGCCTTGGTCAACTCGTCCCAAAACTGAACCGAACAGGCCGTCTGACGCAGATGTTTCCCATCAATCGCACCATCACGGTAGTTCCAAAACTTGCCGTCGCGAGCCTTCTTGATGGCGTCGAGAACATTCTGCACCGCCTCGCTGTAGGTCGAACCGAAGATCATCGGATTCTTCCGCCAGTTAGGGATCGCAAACCAGCCTTCGGCGTGCTTCGGCAATTCGACTTCGCCTTTCTCGATCTGCGCGAGCAAATCTTGATTGCAGAAGCCGATACCGGAGAACAGAATGCGGAGTTGGTTGCACTGCTCGTTCAACCCCTTCGGCTTGTAGCCGGAGAGATAGCCGTAGCTCGATTCAACCTCCTCGTCCTTGAACTTGTCTGAAACCGACAGGTCCTTGAGCGAGGCGATGACTGCTGTGCGGATCGCTTCCGCGAATTCGTCGCCATGCGCGTGAACGCGCTGGGCGCTATCCTTGTCAAGGCCGAATTCCGTGATTGCTTTTTCCACAGCATCCGTTCCAACTCGGGTGACTTGCTTCAACTGACCAGGTGTTGCTTCTGCTTTTTGAGTAAGAGTCTTCATGACGTTAGCTCCTTTCGTATTTTGCCAGATTCGCTCCGGCAGTTGCGACTAGTCTCATTTGAGACGAGCTTTATACGTCCTATGATTCAGGGCACAGAAAGCTCGTCTCAAACAGTGATTTCCTATCAAAGAACTATCCGATTTTAGATACATTATAGCAAACAAAACATATAAAGTCAAGTTGATTACTTTCGATCCACTGTGTTATCATTACCCACCTATGGCAATCAATGTAGAAGTCACCCGCAATCCCAACGAGAACGCCCTCGGCGTCATCCGCCGCTTCACGCGTCGCGTGCAGGGTTCTGGCATCATCCAGCGCAAGCGCAGTCTCCGATTCGCGTCACGCACCCAGTCCTCCTACAAGGTCAAGGTCAAGACTCTCAAGGGCATCGCCCGACGCGCCGAAATGGCCAAGCTCATCAAGCTCGGCAAGGCACCCGTCAAGCCTGAGCGCGGCGGTCGCAGATAAAGTCGCATAGTTGCATAGTACCCAGTTGCATAGTTTCTGCCTCTGAATCCAATGGCAAGGACTATGTGACTATGTAACTATGTGACTATGTAACTATCTATGTCATTCACTCTCATAAATGAGACGAAAAAGCCGACCCCTCTCCATCCATATGAGGAGATCAAGGATGCTGCTCTCGGCGCGTCCTACAAGCTCAACCTCATCTTCACTGATTCTGCGCATATGCAGAAGCTCAATACCATCTATCGCGACAAGGAATACCCGACCGACATCTTGAGCTTCCCGCTCTCCGAGACAGAGGGCGAGATCTACATATCCGAGCGAGAAGCCCGTGCCGAAGCGAAGAAATTCGGCCGTGAATACGACAATTTCATAGGATTCCTCTTCATCCACGGTTGTACCCATTTGAAGGGACATGATCATGGAGATATAATGGAAGGACTAGAGACGAAGGTACGCGCACGGTTTGGGATTTAACAGTCGAAAAGTTAAAAAGTCCCCGGTTAAAAAGTCAGATGCCCGCAGACTTCTGATATTATGATCTGTAACTTTCTAACTTTTCAACTCGAAACTTTTTAACTTACTCATGTCCCGCTCCATCATCACCGGCATAGACATCGGGACTTACTACACCAAAGTAGTGGTCGCCGATGCGCGCGAGCGCACGGAGCGTGGTCTGCCCAAGATCATCGGGGTCGGCGTAGCCGAATCGCGCGGCATGCGACATGGCTATGTCACAAACATCCGCGACATCGCTTCGAGCATCCGCTCGGCTGTCGCGCAAGCGGAGGAGAAAGCGGGGATCAAGATCAAGAAGGCATTCATCGGCGTCGGCGGCATCGGCCTCGGATCCGTGACTGTGACCAGCGCAGTCATGACATCTCGCGCGGACGCGGAGATCACCGAGATAGACCTCGCCAAGCTCAAAGAACAATGCGAGACAGACATACCTCGTGCCGCCAAGGCCAACCGGCGCATCATCTACGACATCCCTCTGCGCTATACGATCGACAACTTCCCTTCGATGGGTCCACCGCTCGGTATGACTGCCAACAAGATCGAGCTCTCCATGCTCTTCATCACCTGCCTCGAACATCATGTCTCCGACCTGATCGCCGCCGTCAACGAAGCCGGAATCGCCGTCGAAGACGTCATGGCCGCGCCCATCGCCGCGGGGTTCGTCACGCTGTCCAAGACGCAGAAGATCGCCGGTTGTGTGCTCGCCAACATCGGCGCTGAGACGGTCTCGATCGCCGTATTCGAGAACGGCATACCTACCTCGCTCGAAGTCTTCCCTCTCGGATCGACCGACATCACCAACGACATCGCTCTCGGCCTCAAAGTCCCGCTCGAAGAAGCCGAACAGATCAAGATCGGCGCCATCACCGGATCGTCCTACCCGCGCAAGAAGCTCGAGGAGATCATCGGCGCGCGCCTCTCCGACATCTTCGATCTGATCGAAGCGCATCTCAAGAAGATCGGTCGCAACGGGCTCCTGCCTGCCGGCATCATCATCACCGGTGGCGGATCGGTGCTCAACTCCATCGACGACCTCGCCAAGGTCGCGCTCAAGATCCCTTCTCGGATCGGATCGATCGGTTCAGAGAACGCCGCCGGCAAAGCATCATTCCGCGACAATCCACTCTCGGTGGCATATGGCCTCTGCATCTGGGGTATCCATGCCGACGAGACGCCTGAGATAGATACGACGGCAGAATTCTTCAAGCATCTCTGGAAACGCGTCGGGCGGTGGTTCAGACAATTGATGCCGTAGATTTGGCTATCCGTCAAGCTCTTGCGCCCTTTTCATAACTTGATATCATAGAGACATTCTGTACCAGCTCTTCGAGCTCAGCAGAACGCACGTGCGCTGAACATTCCCATCCTGATCCGTAGAGTGGCTTCATGAGCCGCTTTTGTGTTATGTGTCGACAGGTGCTTCTAGCACACCGCTCCGTCCGCCGCACCCCAACTTTTCACTTTCTATTTTTCACTGTAAACTGCCTTCATGCCCAACATCACTCCTGACATAGAAGCATTCGCTCGCATCAAGGTCCTCGGCGTAGGAGGATCGGGCGGCAACGCCATCAACCACATGATCACCTCCAAGGTCCGTGGCGTCGACTTTATCGCTATCAACACTGACTCGCAGGATCTCCATCGCTCTCTCACCAAGAAGCGCATCCATGTCGGCAAGAACCTCACTCGAGGCCTCGGCACCGGCATGAATCCAGACCTCGGTCGACGTGCCGCCGAGGAGAACCGCGACGAGATCCAGGAAGCTATCAAGGGCGCCGACATGGTCTTCGTGGCCGGCGGGCTCGGAGGCGGCACCTTCAGCGGTGCCAGCTCCATCGTAGCCCGCACCGCCAAGGAGCTCGGCTGTCTCACGGTAGCGGTCGTCACCAAGCCATTCTTCTTCGAGGGACGCCAGCGATCCCGTATCGCCGAGGCCGCCCTCGAGGATCTACGCAAAGAAGTCGACGCCATCATCATCATCCCCAACGACAAGCTCCTCTCCGCCATCTCCAAGGAGACCACTGTCAAGAACGCATTTGTCATGTGCGATGAGATCCTGCGCCAAGCCGTCCAGGGCATCTCCGACCTCATCACGACGCCTGGTCTCATCAATATCGACTTCGCCGATATCCGCACTGTCATGGAGAATGCCGGTTCTGCTCTCATGGGCATCGGTATGGCGACCGGAGAGAACCGCGCCATCGAAGCGGCCAAGGCGGCCATCAACAGCCCGCTTCTCGACGTCTCCATCACCGGCTCCAAGGGCGTGCTCTTTTCCATCGCCGGCGGCGAGGATCTCACCATGTTCGAAGTCCAAGATGCCGCCAAGGTCATCACCGAGTCCATCGATCCTGAGGCCAAGATCATCTTTGGAAACGTCCGCGACGACAAGCTCAAGAAGAACGAGATCAAGATCACCGTCATCGCCACAGGATTTCCCGAGGGCGTCACCCCTGCCCCGCGCGAGGTCATGCCTGATGCCGAGCCTACTATCGCCTCCCTCATGAAGAGCGCCGCCGATCGTGCCGAGAAACCCGAGAAGACCGAGCGCGCGGGCATCGGCCGCATCTTCAACTCGATGTCTGACGTGAAGCGCGAACGCGAGTCCGCGGCGACTGAGCGCAAAGCGCCCGAGAAAGCCGAGAGAGAGGACAAGAAAGACGACGATGATGATTGGGGCGCTATACCGGCATTCCTCCGGAGGAGCAGGTTGAAGTAGAAAGTATGATGATTCAGGATCCATGATTCAAGAAGCAGGAAAGATCAAAGAATTTACTGACCTGACTTTTTGGCAGGAAGCTCACAAATTAGTTCTGGATATCTAAAAATCAGCTATTAATCGCATGTGATCTGCATTACCTAAATAAAGAAGAATTTGCTAAAATCAATCAACAACTCGTGATTACCCGTAAACTTTTTCAGGGTCTCATTAAGAAATCAAAAACATTCTTGAATCCTGAATCCTGAATCATGTCTCAATTTTCTTACGATCTCGCCATCATCGGAGGTGGACCCGCCGGAGCGGCGGCAGCCGTCTATGCGGCTCGCAAGCGCCTCAAAACCGTTTTCATCACCAAGGACTGGCTCGGGCAGAGCTATGTCTCCGAAGGCATCGAGAACTGGATCGGCACCGTCAAGATACCCGGCCTCGATCTATCCAAGTCGCTCGAGACCCACGCCAAGGCATATGCCGACGGCATCATCGACTTCAAGGAGGGCGTCGTATGCACAAAGATCGAACAGACGGATTCAAGATTCAAGATCTATGATTCAGGAGGTGGCACCTATGAAGCCCGGGCCGTGCTCGTCGCCTCCGGAAGCCATCGCCGCAAGCTCGACATCCCCGGCGCCGCGGAGTATGAGAACAAGGGCATCGTCTACTGCGCTTCATGCGACGGACCGCTCTACGCGGATCAGGACGTGGCTGTCATCGGCGGCGGCAATGCCGGCTTCGAGACGGCGGCGCAGCTCATGGCCTACTGCAAGAGCGTGACCCTCCTCTCGCGCAGCGAATACAAAGCCGATCCCGGCACCGTCGAGGCCGTGACTTCCAACCCCAAAGTCAAAGCGCTCACGTTCGTCATGCCCAAAGAGGTCAAGGGCGACACGTTCGTGACATCGCTCGTCTACACGGATACCAATTCCGGTGCGGACACCGAGATCGCCGTGACCGGCATCTTCGCCGAGATCGGGTCATTGCCCAACACGGACTTCGTCAAGGATATAGTCAGCCTAGACAAGTACCAGCGCGTCGCTGTCGACCCCCGGAATCAACGCTCATCTCTAGACGGGATCTGGGCGGCCGGCGACGTCACCGACGGCCTCTATCATCAGAACAACATCGCCGCCGGCGACGCCGTCAAAGCGGTAGAGGATATCTATCTGTGGTTGCACGCGAAATGATCAATTCTAGGTTTACAATATGAAATTATTTGTTATACTGTAGTTACAAATCGCCCGTTCGTGGGCAGCGCCTTCCGTAAGGAAGGAGAAATAAGGAAGTCCGCTAAAGTAGCTCTTTGGCGGATTTCTTTATGTGATAGAAGACTTTGTAATTCATCATCCCGATACAATTGATCAATCTTTTGGTGTCTATCGGACGCATTTGGGATATGATTGCCGAGGCTAGTTTTCCGGCAATGATCCCTACAGGAATATAATAAGGATTCGTTTTTTGTGATGTCGATAGAGGAATAATCCAACATAATTGAGGGCTGAATCTGCGTATGATCACAACGGGTCTTTCGGCATTGTCGCCGGAACCATCTTCTTCGAAACCTATATTCACTCCCAAATGACACCACCAAATTTCTCCTTGATGATACAACAGATTAGCCGCTTCCTTATTAAGAGACTTTTTCTTCTCATTCCACCTATCAAATTCTTTAGTATCATTCATATCAGTCAATGATTAATATCGCATTCGCCCCACAATCCTCTTCCATCCTTGCGCGCCTCGTCTTCGAGGTCTCTGAATTCTTTTTGGAATATGTACGGCTTGCCATAGGTGTACTCACGGGCAAAGCCGCTTTCGAGAAGATGCTCATTCAGGAATGTCCCGTCTTCTAGGTACACATACGCCAAATGCCTTCCATATTTGTCGAGCTCTTCCCTCTCCGGATTCAATCGGAGACGCACCGAATGGTCCGTCAATAATCGCTTGACCTCATCCGAGGCCTCTTTCCCATAGCACTGCACCGGCTTGCGCGGATCGACGGTCTCCGGCGTATCTATGCCGAGCATGCGCACGGTCAGCGTGTGCCAGCCGACTCTGGCCCTGAATGTGTCGCCATCCATGACGGAGACGACCTCATAGTATCGTTCGGGATCGATGGATATGACGAAAGCCGCATGGGCCGCGTAGGCAGCGCAAGCGCACAGCACGATCGCCGCGCAGACGATGGCGGCGTATTTCTGGTATGGCATTGTAGGTTATCTGACGGCGATAGGCAGGTATGGTATCCCTTGGAGAAGAGTATATCAAAAAAGACACCCTCGGAGAAATCGAGGGTGTATGCTTGATCGAGAGTAGCTATGAAATACCTGCCGGTGGTGGGATTTTCCACTGGCCCCATTTGTGCAAGTCGCACGATGACAGGCCACAGCCGCCATGACTATCCCAGAATGCCGGACACCCGGCATGTGGGTATTTCGCTCGTCCGAGGAATTCCGGTCGCGGCGGCAACCTGAAGTCCGCGGGGATCTTTTCGGGCAAGACCCCGTAGAGAGCTCGATCGTGGATGAGAGTCCTCGGCTGACCACCGATTGCGAAGTGCATCATGATGGACCATTGGATGCGTGAGATCTCTTCGAGCGCCATACGATGATCCATATCTGACAAATCATCGTCCCAATGCGCCGGATCGATGGTAGCATCCGGTGGTGTGGGGTCGATCGTGTCAGAGCGGCGGTGTTCATAGTAGAGTCCACATTGACGCATGCCTTCTTCGAACGATCTGACATATGGCCTGGATGGTAGGCCTTCGACAAATCCCCATACGGGGAAATCATCGAGCCAGCACCTGTCGTCACCTTTCTGGTCGCGATGATTCGCCCTGATGGCGTGTCTTCGTTCGAAGATCGCGGTGATGAGCGTCGCGGTATCCAATCCCAAGCCGGCTATCTGATTGAGCGTGACAGGAAGTATCATGATCGTCTCCTCCAGAGCACCGTCAATATCCAGCAGACCAGAGGAGAAAATGCTCCGATCGTGACCGCATAGAGGAATACATGAGTAGCCATCCAGCGGCCGTCATGCGCGAGTATGCTCGCCATGGCGGACGAGTACGGCGTGGGCCTGGTGATGGCGTGGATCTCGAACCCCATGATACCTATCAGGATCGAGACTACGCAGATGAGTGCGAATGATGCGGATGCACGAAGTATCCGCGCGATGATAGACGATTGTGTTTTCATAAGCGGCGTATTCAGTTGTAAGGATCTCTAGTGAAACTGACGCTTATTCAACTAGATAGTTGGAGTGCTGTCAAGTAGCCAACAACGGGACGGACCTCGAACTTTGGGTCAATTTTCCAAAGCTCTGGCGACACTGAATACCGCCGAGCAGGTGCCGGATTTGAAATCTGTCATAGATATCCAGCAGCGTACGAAGAGGTCTGCTGGTGATGACGATGATATATCACTCCACGAATGAGGTGGAGGGGTGAGAAAGTGCCAGAGGCAGCAAAGAGCTGTTGTGGAAATAGATCAGAATAGCAAATTCAGCAATCTGGCCCAGAATCCCCTCTTGGGAGCTGAAGTAGGAACAATAACATCACTCTTCTCAGTGATTGGTTTTTGCACCGAAGATGGTGGTGTGTTTGTGGCCTCATCAAACACGGGTGATGTTGTCGCTATCGGCGCTGTCATAGGTTCAGGTGGTTTGACTGATTCCTTTTTCGGCTCAGCGGGCGCTGGTTCTGTACTGACAGGGACAACCACTGGAATAGGTGCTGGTTCGGGGATCGGCACAATCTGCTGAGAAGGTTGATAACCAACACACATTTTCATGGACACATATGAGACGCTGCTATTTCTCCATCCATCATTACAGATCACACTCCCATCTCCATCAGGACCAGCGGAGCAACTGACACCACCATGACCAGAACATGCTCCGCTGGCTGCATAGCTGACAAATCCAGGAAAAAGAACAAAAACAAATACTATCGCGCTTGCGGATTTTATGAGCGTAAAACCATGAGATTTATTCCCTCGGCTTTTCATGAAAAATTTAGGATGCGCGATTACTAATATCAAAATATTGCAGAGCCTGAAAGACAGCGGCAATGCCTGAAATGATCACGGCTAAAATAGCCATTCGCAGAGCACTGCGTGAACTTTCTCTAGCGTGTTTGAGTTCGTCATAGTCAGTGATTGAGGAGACAAGTTGTAAAGGAGCAGTCCAGTATTGCATTCCTTCAGGATCTGTTCTGTGCCCTCGATCGTGCTGAACCCCTGCGGGATGCTTTACCTCGCTATAGAAAAAACTTTCCACGTGGTAATTATAAACCTTATATCCCTTACTTTCTAAAAAGTTAACAAGGTCTTTTTGGTTAAAATCGTTTTCTCCTTGCTCCACACAAAATCTGGCTGCGGCTATTTGCCATGGTTCCTTCTTTTTAAGACTTCTCCTGAACAAATTGTACATGTATTTTGTAATTATTTAGATTTAACAACATGCGATTCAGCGTTTCCTCCACGAATACACACACTCATCAAGGCTGATAGCAATAGTATTTCTCCTACTATAATCAAAAATGCATTCTGTAAGTATGTCCGCCAATCAAATACGACTCTTCTGCTAATTATTGAGTCCCTTATATCAATCGAAGACTCGCTCGCAACTTTTGCCTGCATCACTATCCCTTCCTCACTGCTAACAATATATGGAACCTCTACTGGTAAAACTGAGCGAACTTCAACCTGATTTGTTGTAGTTGCTTCTTTGTAGGCCCCATCAAGATCAATGCATTTTACTTGGTCCTTTTGCACATAGAGTGAATCTACTCGTTGCCCAGGATAATAAATATTGAGACTCATGGCCGCACCTTCATTTCTATCCAGCACTTCACTCAATTGCTTTTCCTCACCGTCAAACAAAATATGGTTTTTATTCTCCAAGCAAATTTCCTGTCCCATCGCATTGAGTGGAATACCTGTGACTCGTGTGAATAGTGGGGCAATCAGAGCATCTTCCGATGTTGGTAAACTTATTGTTTCTATCTCAGTATCTAGGGGAACATTATTGAACCTACCAATGACTTTGTACACTGGAAACGGGAAGGCAAACACTGCAGCAACAATCAATAGTATAAAAACTCTTCGCCAGTAAATGGACAAAAACAAATTTTTGATTTTTATTAGAATGTGTGTCATAGCCATTAGGCAACAGGCTAATAGTAGCGAATATTGGCTATAAAATGCAAACTTGGCACTCACGTAATTACCCCTTTAGATTTAAGTTGCCCCAACACCAAATACCCCGACCTCGACGACCTCAACCCCACAGCCCTTGCTACACCTCGGGTGGATGGAGATCGTCCTTTGGAACGCTCACGTTTGATATATGCCAGTGCCTTCTCTTCCCTTGTGGTCAATGAGGGTTTCGGTGGTGATGTGCGTGCCTTGATACTTGCAGATATCGCTACGAGACGCTCATAGGAATGCATACCTTCAGGAGTATTGAGGTAGCGTACAACATTCAGGAATATCCTGTTGAGCTTCCTCTTATGTGCAGGCGTAAGTTCTGGTTCGTTCTCTGACATGGGGTTCCTAGAATATCATGGAACCCACAGTAGTGTTTACTGCCCACTGTTTACTGTTTACCTCCCACGGCAGGTTTTGACGACTTGTTCAGGTAAACACTCTATGCAGACGACAGAAAACCCGCTCTGTTGAGCGGGCATTTCTGCACAATATTTTTGGTGAATTGTAAACGTGTAGCCCCACGGGGATTTGAACCCCGGTTAACGGATTGAAAACCCGGTGTCCTAGGCCAGACTAGACGATGGGGCCATGCTTCGCAAAATCAAAATCCAAATTTATCCCGCCTTGGCGGGACAGGCAAAAGTCAAAATTGAATCGCAAAGATACGGCATAGTGCTGTACGCAAGCATATTAGCACTTTTTGAGTTTTTGGCAAAAGAATGGTAGGGTATATGCACCCATTGGCATAGTAGTTCGAGTTTTGCCTTTTGAATTTTGAGTTTTGAATTATCTTGGAGAGGTGGCTGAGTGGTCGAAGGCACCGCACTCGAAATGCGGCATCCGGGCAACTGGATCGAGGGTTCGAATCCCTCCCTCTCCGCCCGTAGTCTTTTTTATCGGACCTATGTTGAGGCTTGATAAATAAGGACAAAATAACAACGTTTAAATTCCGCAAGGTTCAACCTCTGCGGGATTCGAACTTTTGTCTAAAAATATGCACTTAAAACAATAGTCGCTCTTAAGAGTGTATTGAAAAGTTTTTTACTTTCTATACTCCAAAATATCTCCAGGCTGACAGTCTAGTGCTTTACATATTGCCTCAAGTGTCGAAAATCGGATTGCTCTCGCTTTGCCGTTTTTCAGTACGGAAATATTCGCCATGGTTATACCAACTTTCTCAGCGAGTTCGGTGACACTCATCTTTCGCTTCGCCAACATGACGTCGATGTTAATGATGATTGCCATGGCATTAAACCGTTAAGTCGTTTTCTGACTTCAACTCTACGGCACTTTGCAGAGTCTTTTCAAAGACGGCCGCGGCAGTAGCAATCACAATAGAAATAAAAGTGGTCACTATAGCTATGGCAATAAAACCCGCTGGATCGTCATCCACGTTGCCATTAAAAGATACCCTTATGTATATTGCCGCTATAACAATTAAACCGCCTAGTATACTCGCACAGTATTTTATATTCCTTAACGCCTTTACAGAATCCAGTGAGAACACTTTATTCTTTCCGATATAACCGAGCAATTTGAATGCCTGATACAATGCTACAAAAAATGCAATGGACGCTAAGTACCCATAGATGATGAAGGGATCAGCATAAATACTGAACAGGTCCAAGTCGACGGCTCTGCCTTCGGTCAAAGGGAATCGGATCATGATGGCCAGTGCCACGATGCCGATGAGCACAATGACCCCTTGCAGGAATATTGTTGAGCTTTTTTTCATAAATAATTTTTGGTTAATAATAAATACAGCTTAATTTATTGCTTATCGTTTGTCAATATGTATTTATCGTTATTTGTGGATAGTAAAAATCCTAGTAGACCTTCTGTGCGAAAGCCGGAACGTCAAAATAGGCCGGATTTTCCTTGTGAATTCTTCGTAATTCACGTACAATTCTATCTATACGATTGAAAGAAACTGTTGTTCTAGGCCGTGAAATCGGTTCAAAGTTCCGCCAATCGTCACCGCCAGATTGGCAACTTCGAAAATTATGCATAAATTTTTAAAAATCTTTTTAATTACGTTAGGAATTCTCCTTATAGTAGTTGCCGTTTTATATGGCACCTATAGACTTATGAATTCCAGAACGTATCAAGTCTTTGGGACGTTGATAACAAGAATAGACACGGATGAAAAAGTAATCGCGCTTACTTTTGATGACGCACCGACCGCCTATACGGACGAGGTACTTGATGTGCTCAAACAAAAAGAAATCCATGCGACATTTTATGCGATCGGCCAGCAGATCGAAAAATATTCCGAAGTGGCAAAACGGATTATTGCCGATGGAAACGAACTTGGTAATCACTCATATTCCCACCAAAGAATGATATTTAAATCGCAAGATTTCATAGACTCTGAAATCCAGACCACTAATCGTCTTATTCGAGAAGCAGGATACGAGGAAGAGATTACGTTCCGCCCTCCAAACGGTAAGAAGCTTTTTGGCTTACCTTGGTATTTAAGCAAGCATGACATCAAAACGATTATGGTCGATGTCGAACCTGACACTTATGGCACTACTGCCGAGTTCTTTGTATCCAACGCAGTCGAGAATACAAAGCCGGGTTCCATTATCCTTTTGCATCCTTTCTGCGAAACCTGCGGTGAACAGCGCAAAGCCATACCGATAATAATCGATGCGCTTAAGGAGGAGGGGTATACATTCGTAACCATCTCTGAGTTGTTGCAAAGGATTCATCCTTAATACACTTTTTGAGCGAAAGCCGGAACGTCAAAATGGCTAGGATTTTCCTTGTAAAGTTTTCGTAAATCCTTTACGATTTTATCAACACGACTAAAGGAAACCATTGTTTTAGAGCGTACTTTCGGTTCAAAGTTGTGCCAACCACCACCGCCCGTAGTCTTTTTTATCGGACCTATGTTGAGGCTTGATAAAAGGCACAATACAAAAGGCGTCCAAATTGGACGCCTTTTGTATTGGAATAATTACTTGCTCCAATGTCCTAATACCCATTCCCATTCACGCCGACCGTAATCATAGCGCCAGTGGGCTTTAACCCATTTAGTCGCTCCGATTGGTCTAATTGTGCGCATGTTCTGCATGCGATCAATTGGCTTAATTGGTCTTATTGGCATGATCGGACGAATCTTTCGAATTGCCATAGCGTTTTAGCACTGAGGCAAAGAAAGCAGGTTGTCTCGCTTCTCTCCGTCAGCATCTGCAGCTGTGCGAATGTATGGATCACGTCCATATGGACGCACTACATGCACAGTTGAGTGCTCACCGAGTCGAGACACGTAAAACGTGTCAGAACCAGAATCAATCAGTCGAATCACGGTTTCAACTTGATGAACTGCTCCATCATATTTAACGTGGGTGATGCGATCAACTGAACTGTTTACGTCAGGTTTACGGATATGTGTTATTTGATGTGATGACATATATCTTTGAACTGTTGATATCGCAGTACTTGATAATACGCCATTTGATGTATACTAAAAGTAACGTAATGGCGGGTCGCCTTACACAATGAAAGAGGAAAGTACTGCCCTCCCTTTCTCAAAGCAATCAAGACATAACGACAGTCTCTTCAGCAAAATGGGCTGTCGTTTTGCGTTGGGCTTACTTAATTATGGACTCTTCAAAACAAATGTCAAATATCACTGTCAAGAAAAACCAAACCAGTTACTAAAATAGCCATAAATAAGGGTATTTAGACTTGACACTTGTATGATATGGGTATAAACTGTGGATATA
Source organism: uncultured Candidatus Saccharibacteria bacterium (assembly GCA_964543075.1). Lineage (GTDB taxonomy): Bacteria > Patescibacteriota > Minisyncoccia > Phycocordibacterales > PALSA-1337 > C7867-002. The sequence goes on from CAZIVT010000006.1 coordinate 44,751, forward strand.
TATGCATCCAATACAGAAAAAACTTATGGAACTCAATCAAAAATACGATCTGAGCTCTTTAGGACTACGTGAAATTGGTAGGATGATCGGCGAAGAACACCCTCAAAAGGTCAAGCATCATATGCAACAGCTGGGATTGTTGACTCCTGAGGCTGGAACAAAAGCAAGTGCTGAACAATCTAAGCTAATACCTATCCCATTACTCGGACTCGCTAATTGTGGAGAGGCAACAATATATGCCGAACCATACGATAATCAGTACTTGCAGGTATCTCAAAGAATTATTCCCCAGAAGAATACTAGTCTTTTTGCTGTACAGGCAGTCGGCAATTCAATGAATCAAGCAAATATAAACGGCAACAACATAGAGAGCGGAGATTATGTAATTGTTAATCCTGAAGATAAAGATTTTAAAAATGGAGATTATGCTTTGTCTTTAATTAACAACATGGCGAATATTAAGAAGTTTACGAAAGATGAAGCCAATCAACAAATCGTCCTACTTTCTGAATCCTCTGAAAATCATCCGCCTATTTATATACACGAAGATGACATGTCATACTTCATGACTAGCGGAAAGGTTGTTTCTGTACTAAAGAGTCCAAAGAAAAGCAGTGAAGAGGATGTAGTTTTTTCTAATATATAAATCTGGTTACTCAATCGTCACCACACCCTCCGTAACTTTTATCTTCGACTTGAAGCAACTCATCAGTTCTCGCTTCTCCTCATTCGACCCCTCTCTCAGTACATACTTGGCATACGTCCTCAGATCTATTTCTTTATGCTTCGCATTCGGATTCGAGTATCCAAGCACACTCCTATGGAATTTGTTGTACCGCTTCAGCTCGTCTTCGAACTTGTGCCGTATTCCTGCTTCACTGAAGTCCACCTGATCTAGTACTGACACGAGCTGTTCAATCAATTCTTCTTCCCGTAGATATTTGCCTTTGCAGTGCTTGTCTCTTGATCTTCCGCATCCGTAGTAGATGTAGTGTGCACTCGTGCCGTCTTTGAGTGGTTTGTATTTGTCTTCAGCCGATATCCCTGATCCGCACTTTCCGCAAACCATCAGTTTGGTGAATGCGAACTCTCTGCCTTGTCGCATGATGTTGTCCCGCTTGAGATGCTCCTGCACCTTGTCGAACAGTTCCTTTGATATCAGCGGTTCATGCTTTCCTTGATACCAGTTACCACTTTTCTTCGGATATTCAAATATGCCGTGATAAAAGGGATTCATCAAAAGTCTGTACACGTTTCCAAGTGCCAGTGGCTTGTTGCCGACCGTGTGAAAGTTCATCTCGAATTTGAGCCAGTGATACACCTTTCTTCCAGACCATTGCTGGTGTGCGACTTTCTCAAACATCTGCTTTATGATGTGACCTCGCTGTGGATCCACGATCACCTGACACTTCCTGTCCATGTGTCTTTGGTTCAAGTATCCAGTTGGCGCGGTTCCGGGTCTGTATCCCATCTCGCATCGTGTTCTGAGTCCTCGCTTCACGTTGATTCCTCGGTTGTCGTTCTCTAGCTTTGCCTGCGATCCGAGAATCATCAGGAGGAACTTCTCATTCGGGTTGTTTCTGAAACTCTGTCCGTGCGTCCGTATCTCTTGGAGCATTCCACCGTCCATGAGATCGATAACTTTTCCGAGGTCTCCCGCATTTCTACTGATACGGTCGGGTGCCCACGTGAGTATTGCATTGTATTTCCCAGCTCGTATTTCCTCGATGATTTCATTGAAGACTGGTCGCTGTCCTGTTTCCTTTGCCGAATGTGACTCTCGCTTCATTGCGACAATCTCTAGTCCGTCACGTTCTGCCAGTTGAAGCATCTCCTTTATCTGTGAGTCGATTGAGAGCACCTGTCGTTCTTCCGACTCCGTACTTTTTCTTGCGTACAGGCAGAACTTGAGTGGTATGACCTTAAGCTCTGCTCTTCCTATTTGCCCTCCTGGAAAGCTTACTGTTTGTTGCATATCTATTCCTTGTTTATTAGCTGATATACACAAGGAATGACGCAAGTCGTCCAAGGAGTCTAGAGCGTCTCAGAGACTTAAAGTGTTGGTAATCGACTCGGCTCAATTTCTCTATGTATCCGAGCTATTTTTTGTTTGACTTGCACTATACCCCCTAGGGGGTATATAATGCTAAGTATGAAATATATGGAAGATAGAAGTAAGGGAAAGATTATTCGTCGCCTCAAGCTTATCGAGGGTCAGATTCGAGGTCTACAAAAGATGATTGAGAATGACACGTACTGCATTGACGTGATCACTCAAACCTCAGCGGTCAAGCAAGGACTTTCCAATGTGGAAGATCTGTTGCTCGAAAATCATCTCGGTGGGTGCATCCTGAACCAAGTGAAGGCTGGGCAGACCGAGAAGGCCAAGCAAGAGATTTTAAAAGTTTATAAGCTAAAGAGAAAATAATTTTATGCACACACAGACATAT
>CAZIVT010000007.1:0-35668 GCA_964543075.1 uncultured Candidatus Saccharibacteria bacterium
CGTTTTCATGATTTTTAATCATACAAGCGTTCGGATTCAAAGGTAAATCTACAAGCCTCCCGTTCATGTGGAGGAAGAGGTCATTGAACCGAAGTTCACCTTAAAAACTCAACCCGCCACCGCACGCTGGAAGTAACCTGCCGTGGTAGTGGCCGCTTGAGTGTGCGGATAGCAATGTTCGCAAGGTTATAGTAAGAACTAGGTAATTTGGCAACGGGCGCGAAACTAATTCGCGCCTTTTCTGTTACCTAGACCCTAAACTCTACCGCACCACCATCTTCCCACCCAAATACCCCACCAACTCCTCGAGCTTCACCCGCTCCTGCTTGCCCGTATCGCGATCGCGCACCGTCACGCCGGCATCTTTCTCGATAGTGTCGAAATCGACAGTAATACAGTACGGCGTACCGATCTCGTCCTGACGGCGATAGCGCTTGCCGATATTGCCGTTGTCGTCAAAAACGATATTCGGGATGGCCTTCTTCAATTCCTTGTAGACCTCTTGGGCCTTCTCTACCAACTGCGGCTTATTCTTGAGCAGCGGGAAGACAGCCGCACGATAGGGCGCGACCGACGGCGCGAGCTTCAGGAAGACGCGCTTTTCGTCACCGAGCTCGTCTTCCCTATATGCGTCGCAGAGAACCGCCAGGATCGTGCGATCGAGACCGAACGACGGCTCGATGCAGTGCGGGATGAAACGCTCCTTGGTCTCTTCATCATAATATGAGAGATCCACCTTGCTATCCTTCGTATGCTGTCCGAGATCGAAATCGGTCCGATATGCCAGACCATAGAGCTCCTTCTTGCCGAACGGCCAATCGAATTCGAAATCGATCGTGCGCTTGGAGTAGTGGGCGCGATCGCCATCGGCAACCTCCAATTCATGGACCTTGCCCGCGTCGATACCAACATCGGCGATGAACGCGTGCATCTCCTTCCGGAACGCTTCGAAGACTTGCTCCCATCCCTCCGGTTTGACGAAGTATTCGATCTCCATCTGCTCGAACTCGCGCGCGCGGAAGAGGAAATCGCGCGGAGCGATCTCATTACGGAAAGCCTTGCCGATCTGCGCCAGACCAAATGGCAGCTTGGGATGCGCGGTGTCGAGGATGTTCTTGAAATTGACGAACATGCCCTGCGCGGTCTCTGGTCGGAGATATGAAACGGAAGCGGAGTCCTGATTGGCGCCGACATGCGTCTGGAACATCATGTTGAACATTTTTGCATCAGTAAGTGCACCATTTCTACAATTCGGACACTGTTTAACATTTTTGATGTGCTTAAATCCCCCCCTCTTCAGAGTCGAATCCAAATCTTCCGATGGCACATCAATCGTCTTCCCGTCACTCTCCCTCAAAAGAAGAGCGAACTCTTTTGGATTTATTTGATCGACGCGAAATTTTGAATTGCATTTCTCACACTCCACCATCGGATCAGCGAACCCGCCGACGTGTCCCGACGCCTGCCACGTCTTCTGATTCATCAGGATAGCCGCGTCGACGCCATACATATCGTCACGATCCTCGACGAAGCGCTTCCACCAGATGCGCTTGACGTTGTTCTTGAGCATCAGACCGAGATGACCATAGTCCCATGTGCCGGCGAGTCCGCCATAGATCTCGGATCCTTGGAATATAAAGCCGCGCCGTTTGGCCAGCGCGACCAGCTTATCCATCACATCTTCGTTCTTGTTCATAGCCGTATTCTATACCAAAACCGCCTATTTACAAAGCAAAACCCCGTTTCCGGAGATCGTCTGGCCAGCGGGGACAGAGATCTCCAACGGAAACGGGGGCGTCCATCATCGCAACGATTCAGGGGCGCGTTCACTGCGCACCGATCGCGCGGTATGGAGGAAATTGGGCTTTACAGAGCTTTACATTACAATTATAGCACCTATCCTGTAGAAAGTCAATACCCCTATGCGTCACTTGACCACTGTCGCCTGCCCTTCTTGATAGTTGGGATCCGTGCTGAAACGCGTCGTCACATAATCCTGAACGCTCTGGAGCTGTTCGCCTGTGAACGAGTCGCGAGCGACCAGAGTCGCCTGATTGACGAGCGTCGGAGACTGGTTGATCTGATTGACCCCCGGTTCGAATGAAACCTGGAAATACGCTTCGCGCCTACGGGTCGAATTGAGCGTATGTGTCCCGATAGTACCGATGTCCCACGTGACCGTGCCACTATTCTCATCGTATGAGATCGCATCAGACGACGGACTCGTCTTGTCGAGCCATTTGACATAGGGTGGGAGCGTGGCGGTCACTCGTGCCCCAGATACGGCATTGGATGTATTGTCGACAGTCCATACGACCGTATACGTCGTCTCCTGCTCTGCGCGCGGCGGCACTGGACCAGTATTGGCGAACGGGCCGATCGTACGGATCACCCGTCCGGTCAGATTGACCTGCGAAGAGACCCTCGTCGTACGAGAGACGACTGACGCGAGCTGTTCCGGTACGCCCGATCCCTCGGAACGCTTGCCTGACACGCTCACCGAGACACCTACGGCAGGGTTGACGACCGGATCGGACGAGCTGCCCTTGTCCTTGGGCGAGAACGTGAACGTCACCGTACCGCTCTCTCCCGCGCCGATCGACGCGAGGTCAGAGACTGATTTTTGATCCCAGACGATCTCATCTTGAGAAGAATTGAAATACCCCTGATCAGGCTGGATGGAGCCCTTGTCGTACGCTGAACCTGAGAGCTTGGCTCTGATGACGGCATTGGATATGGCAGTAGGGAGATTGTTGAACCATGTGATAGAGACCCGCTCGTTGCGCCCGAAGCTGCTCACATGATCCCCGGGATCATCATCGCCATTTATGCCGATTGCTATAGACATGAAGGGCTTCTCGATGGCCATGCTATGCTCTGCTGACATATATCTCGTCCCTATCTCCTGAGGATTGGATGGGCTCTGTGCGCCCGCGGCAAATCTGAACACGCGCGTCTCGCTATCTTCACCTTGGAGCGAACCCTTGATCTTGATCGTGCGTTCTCCACCAGGAGGTATGTCACCGATCTTCCATGTAGCCTTATCTGCGGATGGCTCGACATCAGAGGATGTATAGCTATAGCCAAATGGATATGACGCTTTCAGGATGACATTCTTGAGCGTATCTTGCGAGTTGGATTTGAGATTGACCTTGATGTCAAACTCCTGGCCTGAGGTGGTCTCGTCAAATGAGTCGATCGTCAGGAAGATCGGGGATGAATTGATGAGGACATCATACTGGCGGTCTTTGGTGAAGAGAGCCGTAGAGCCCTTGATCTTGTAGGTCGCCCCGATGACCAACTGCTTCTGGAGGTTCTCCTCTCCGTACAAGATCGCTCCGACTGTCTTGGTCGCGGAATCTCCGGCCGGTATATCGCCGATGAACTCCCTGTATATCTTGAGCTCACGAGATGGGTCAGACGGATCGACCGCTCCTGCCGGGAAATCGATGGATAGATCGACGCCTTGTAGATCGACGTTGTTGTTATTGGTCACCTTGATGTCAAAAGAGACTGGCGCGCCACCAGGGACTGACACTGGTCCACGGACTGTGATCTCTATGTTGTCTCCAGAGATGAGGTTGGCGCCATTGAAGAAGAGGTACGCGCCAAAACCGACCGCGATGACGCAGAAGACGAACGAAATGATCAGTAATTTTACGAGAAACGACATAGAATGGTCTTTGTACTCGGTATTGAGGCGTTCTGGCGCGACTGAATCCTCAGAGGCCTTCTGCCAAGATGTCTCTACGGTATTCTCTGTCGGCGAGACCCTGAACTTTCTACGCGTACGGATATCGGGGGTGTCGCGAGAATAGAGCGATTTCTTGAGATCTTCGATGCGATTGTGATCGTCGGAGGAGGCCATTTGACCCTATTATACCCTATATGCCGCAAGGTTCCACCTCGCCTCACAGTTGGCTTTCCTTCAGGGCCTTATTTATCTGCGCGTTCAATATCATCCGGAACGGCGTGCATTCCCTGATGAGCTCCATGGAAAGCGGTGCAGAGATGAGCTCCTGATCCAGCTTTTCCGTGACGCCGACATATCCGAGCATGTTCAAGATCCGATAGACTATCAGAGACTCCAGGGTCTGGGCGATTTCCGAAGCGATATCTCCGTCAATATTCGTGATCAGATCAAAAGAGGCGCGCAGGTGCTCGAACAGCTCCGGATGCGGCTCTTCGCCGTGGAGCAATCTCTTCAGCAACAAAGCGACCTGTGCGACCATGGCGACACCCTCTCGTCCTGGAAAATTTTGAGTTTTGCCTGTCCCGCCAAGGCGGGATAAATTTGAGTTTTGAGTTTCTCCCGCTCCCGTCAACCTCCAGAATTCTTTGCCTCGAACGAAGGAGAACTCTCCTACCGACAGATCCTGAGTATGATAGCGGAGCTTGGATTTCTCCAATCTGATCCCCTGCGCGCTCGCCAGGACAAGACCGAGGTCTCTAGTGAACACTGAGAGCAACTTGCCCGCCTCGCCCCGCGGCCGCGAGTCAATGATGAAACCGGGAGTGGTATAGATGGCGTGCATGGGGTAAAGAGATTAGAGATTAGAGATTAGAAGTCTGATTTTTATTTCACTAATGACAACCTCTTGTCCATCGGCGGGACCAAAGCGGATATCCGACACGGCGCACGTCGACATGATCCTCTCTGTATTCTTTTCGACAAATGCCTTGCCTGAGACATCCGTCTCAACCGTGAGGACGGCTTTATCGCTGACGCTCAAGCCTCCCTGCTTGCGCAGATCCTGTACCGCGCGCAAAAGCTCGCGGAGGTCGCCCTCCTCCTTGAGCTCCGGCGTGATCTCCGTATCCAGCTCGACATCGCCTTCTATAGAAGGATCGAATGCTATATCTTTGACATTCACCTCATCTTTGATCAAAGCGGCCATCTCGTCGGAAAGTTTTGAGTTTTGCGTTTTGAGTTTTAGGTTTCCCAACGGCTGTCTGACGTTGATCTTGGCCTTCATGCGCGCCTCGAGCCCCTTCGACGCGATATCACGAACGATCTCCATGTCTGCGGCTATTTTTGAGTTTTGACTTTTAAGTTTTGAATTGATATCCGGCCATTCCTCCAGATGCACGCTCTCTTTGTCGCCTCCCGTCTCGCGATACAATTCCTCTGCAAAAAACGGGGTGAGCGGAGCCATGATCTTGGAGAGCGTCAGTAAGACGTAACGTGTCGTCTCTAGCGCGGCCTTCTTGTCCTCAGCATCATCGGACTTGAAGCGATCACGCGAGCGGCGCAGGTACCATTGCGAGAGATCCCCGATAAAATCGCGGATCGAACGCGACGGCTCCTGGAGCTGGTACGCATCCAGGCCCTTGGTGACTATATCTATAGTCTGATCGAGACGAGCCACGACCCACTTGTCCAGCACGTGCTGCGACGTGATTTCGGATTTCGGATTTCGGATTTCGGATTTATCTTCGTACATCTTGTAAAAAGACAGTACGTTCCCCGCCAGATTGAAGACCTTCTTCACAGCTTCATCGACCGTTTTTTCCTCGAAGTTCTTGGAATCTCCGGGCTGATTGATCGAATACATCCAGAAGCGCAGTGCGTCGGCTCCGTACTTATCCATCATGCTCCATGGATCGACGATGTTGCCGAGCGATTTGGACATCTTCTTGCCCTCTTTGTCGAGGATATGCCCGAGACAGATGACATTACGAAAGGCCTTACCCTTCCCCGCAAGGACGCCGATGGCATGGAGCGTGTAGAACCAGCCACGGGTCTGGTCGATAGCCTCGGAGATGAAGTCGGCCGGGTATAGCATCTTTTGTCCCTTCGAGAAGAGCCTTGCGATGAGTTTCGAGTTTTGCCTGTCCTGCGGAGCTTCAGCGAAGCGGGAAGTTTCGAGTTTTGAGTTGATCTCATGATCTTGCGCAAAAGGCATCGCCCCCGAATCGAACCAAACATCCATGACCTCCTTGACGCGCGACATCTCCCCGCCACAGGAGCAGGCCAGCTTCACCGCGTCGATATGCGGCCGATGCAGATCGAGCTCGTAGTCGGCGTTATGTGGCACGATCGAGTAGTCGAGCTTCCTGATCTCGGCGTTGCTGAGATAGAAATGACCGTTATTCTTGAGGGTCAAACACTGAGATACGTCGTACCCTCCGGCCGCGCACTCGAGCAACCAGAGAGGGCTATCGTGGCTTATCACCATGATCATCTTGCCCTCATGCTTCCCCTCTATCTCTTCCAGGAATTCACCTGCGCGCCGCTTGATCATAGATCTGTTCTCTATACCCTTGGCCGATGTGGTGAAAAGCTCTTTTGAATCAGAGCACAGCTCGCCGAGCTCCTCGACGCGCGCACCCTCCAGCTCTCCCATGCCCATCTCGCGCAGACGATCGTCGAACACGATAGCGCTCTCGGGGATGCCGTGGACGCGCGCGAAGATCTCGACCGTCTCTCGGGTACGCGGAAACGGGGAGGCGTAGATGATGTCTATCTTCTCTTTGAAGGCCTTGGCCGAAGCTTCGACGCCTTCCCTTCCTTTCTCCGTCAGATGATATGGTTTGCTCGGATCAGAATTGAGAACACCGAGCACGTTCTGCTCTGCCTCGCCATGCCTCATCATGAAATACGTATTCTTGAGCTTGCGCGCGAGCTCGGCGACCGATCCGACGACTTTGCGCTCAGGACATTTGTTACAGGTCCAGATAGGTAGCGGCGTTCCCCAGTAACGCTCACGGGATATCGCCCAATCTTTGACTTCTCGCAGCCACTCGCCGAAGCGGCCCTCCTTGATATGCTCGGGCTCCCAGTTGATACCCTCATTCTCCTTGATCAGATCCTTTCGCAGAGACGACATCCTGATGTACCACGAATCACGAGCAAAATATATGAGCGGCGTTTTACAGCGCCAGCAGAAGGGGTACGTGTGCTCATGCTTCTCTTTATGGAATAGCAAGCTACCCGACTGACGACCGGCGAGATCCTTGATGATATCTACAGCCACTGCCTCGTCCTTCACGAACCTCCCTGCCAAGAAGCCACACTCCTGCTTGAACGTGCCATCATCGTTGACGAGATGATGCTTTGGTAGATTCTCTCGAGTGCCGACCTCGAAGTCATCTTGCCCATACATCGGCGCGATGTGCACGATGCCGGTGCCGTCGGTCGTAGTGACGAAGTCAGCGGCATACACTTTGAACGCGTTGGCGAGCTTGTCTTTTTCTGCGCCACTGACATTATCTTTCAAGAATGGGTACAGGGGCTCGTATTCGAGGCCGACGAGATTTTTCCCATCAACAATCCAGATACCTTTAATATTTTGAGAGAATTTTTTTACAAAGAGATCATGCTCTGCAATGAATTTTTCTCCCTCAAAATCCCATATCGCATATGTATGGGCAGGATTGACCGCAAGACCAGCATTACCCGGTAATGTCCACGGAGTCGTTGTCCAAGCGATCAAATTGAATTTTTCGCCTTCGTTAATTTTTATAGTTTCTTTTTTCTCTGATGAACTATCTTTACCGTCATCTCCCGTCGACACTTCTTTAATCGATTGTCCCGGTTTTAATCTGAACTTCACCGTCACCGTCAGATCCTTAACCTCCTGATACCCCTGCGCCAATTCATGCGAAGACAACCCCGTACCACAGCGCGGGCACCATGGGACCACTTTGTAATCTTTGTAGAGGAGACCCTTGTCATCCACGGTCTTCATGATGCCCCAGAGCGCTTCGATGTACTGCGGCTTATACGTGATGTACGGATCCTTGAGATCCACCCAGTAGCCCATGCGCGCGGTGAAATCCGCCCATTCATGCACATACTTCCAGACGCTCTCTTTGCACTTGTCATTGAACGCACCGATGCCATAGGACTCGATCTCCTTCTTGGACGTGAGCCCGAGCTCTTTCTCTACTTGGAGCTCGACGGGCAGTCCGTGCGTATCCCAGCCTCCCTTGCGACGCACGTGATAGCCACGCATCGTCTTGTAGCGCGGGATGGCGTCCTTGAAGGCACGGGCTTCGAGGTGATGGATACCGGGACGGCCGTTGGCCGTCGGAGGACCTTCGTAGAAGACGAATTCTTCGCCGCCCTCGTTCTTGGCCAGAGACTTGTCAAATATGCCCTTCTCCTTCCAATACGACAAAACGCGCTCTTCGCGCTCGGCATGAGGAGACTTTTGAGGCTTCTTTTCAGGCGTTTCGCTCATAACGTAAGGCATTCTAGCATTTTTTACGCAGGTCTACCCTGCGTACTACGCAGGGTAGACCTGCGTACCACCGATTTTGACACAAAAACCGCAAAAGGCAACACGCAGGGTAGACCTGCGTATACAAAGAAGCCGACCCCCCGGAGAGGATCGGCTGCGCACCTTGCGATTATGTTCGGATGATTTCTTTGAACTTTTCGAGGATGACTCGACACTGGTCGAGAATGAACGGATCACGGCCAGGCATCCTTTCACGCAAGAATGGTTCCACACGACCCCCGTTGAGTCCATCGAATGCCTGGATCTCCAGATAGTGAATATCGTGATGACCAGTTCCCGCACTGGGGACATACAGGACGATCGCGGCAGACCGGCGACGCTCATCTCCCTGCAGACATTTGAAGCGGATGCTGGCCCACAAAGGACTCGGTTCCGGCAATGGGCAGAAATAATGCCCTTCTAACGGAAGTGTATCTGGTAGATCCCGCGCTCCTTCTTTGACTAGTTCGCGATACAGTCGGCACAAGGCCTCTATGTTCTTCATGTCAATCTCCTTCGTAATCTCATGCTCGTGCATGAGAGCTTTTACCCCAAACTACCACAAAATACATCATTGGCAAGGGTGGTCCTTGCAACAATGCGCAGTACGCAGAGTACGCAGGTCTACCCTGCGTATTGTTACGCAGGGTAGACCTGCGTATACCTTACGTATCACATCTTGCTTGGAACCTCGATACCGAGAAGCCGTAATCCCTCCGTCATCGTCTCGGCGAACCGTCGAGTCAGGACGATACGATACGGCGACAATGGATCGGCGGCGTCGATGATCTGATGGGCGGCATAATAGCCGTTGAACGCGCCGGCCACGGCCATCAGATAGTGCGCGACGTGGTGGGGCGCGTGCTCCGCGCGCGCTCGGTCGACGATATCACCGAACCTGCTCAATAACCTTTCGAGATGCGTCGCTTCATCCGGACACCGCATCGTATTGGAGTCTCCCGCTCCATAAGAGGCAGCTTTTGATTTTTCTAGAATAGAATTGGCTCGCACTGCCGCATACTGCAAGTACGGCCCCGAGTCACCCTCGAACGATATCGACTGTGCCGAATCGAAGACGACGTCTCCGCCGATCGCCTGACGGAGGACGGTGTACTTGATCGCGCCGATAGCGACGATGTCCGCTATGCTTTCTCTGTCGCCGTCAGACCACCCCTCCCGATCGGACATCTTCTCTGTGACCATCTCGCGGATGGCGGCGATCAGCTCCTCGGCGGACACGATATTGCCCTTGCGCGAAGACATCTTGCCCGACGCGAACCGCATGATACCGTGCGAGATATGACGGGTCTTGGCATAGATATTCTCATCGATGAGCGAGAACGCCTTGAGCAGTACTTTGAAATACTCATTCTGCTCATTGGCCGTGATGATGATCGACTCGTCCAGATCGGGATACTTCCTGAATTTCTCTATATTGAGTCCAATCTCCTTGGTCTCATATGTCGGCAATCCACCGGATGTGATAAAGACACGCGTGTGCAGACCGTGATCCTCGCCTTTGAAGACGACGGCTCCGTCGCTTTCGACGAACACACCCTTTTTCAGAAATTCATGGACGACTTTGATGCCATCTCCAGCGACTTCGCTTTCAAAAAAGAACTGGTCGAACTTAGTACCAAGCCGTTCATAGATAATATCGAAGTATTCCAGACTCCACTTCCTGCCCTGCTCATAGATCTCGTTGATCTCCGGATCGGACTTCTCGAAGATCTTCTTGTTGATCGTCGCGATCTCCTTCTGTATGTCCGCGTCATCATCGAACTGCGACCCCTTTACATACATTTCGCCGAGCCATCTCACGGCATCGGTCACCGTGGGAAAATCTGGTCTTTGATCTTGCTTTCGTATCGCCCATATCGTCTTGGCGACATGCAGACCGACGTCACCCTGATAGCACGCCCGCACCACCGATGTACCATCGCTCTCGACGAGACGCGAGATCGACTCACCGATCGCGTTGGCCATGAGGTGACCGATATGGAACACCTTGAACGGGTTGGGGTCGGTATATTCGACCATGATGCGCTTCGAGGAGGAGGTGCCACCTCCGGAGGTGGCACCTCCTCGAACGATCGCCTCGACAAAGGCGCTGTCTTTGACTTTGAAGTTGATGAATCCCGGACCGGCAACAGTGATCGACTCGACAAAATCAGGCTTATTTTGGCCCAAAGCATCGACGAGCTTGTCAGCCAGTTCTCGGGGTGCGACCTCGGCTTTCTTCGCACAAACCATGGCTACATTGCAGGAAAAATCACCATGTTCTGGATTATCTGGGTAATCTACCTTGAAAACCGTACCCGTAATCCCCATGTTATCCAGAGCTTTTTCCACAGATTTTATTATCTCTTGCTTCATGGCCGTTATTCTAGCACATGATAGGAGGTGCCACCTCCGGAGGTGGCACCTCCTCGACCTCCCCTGAACGCTTGACAAATTCTCACAAATGGTTATAGTAATTACAGACAGTGACTCCGCGGAGGTCGGGAGTGACTCCCTCCGGAATGAGTCGCCATGATAGCTCATTCACACACGCGTCTCGGTTCCTCACCAGCAACTACGGTATCACTGTCCCCTGTCCGCCCTTCCTAGGACAATCATGTACGTTGCGATGCGTGTCAGAGACTCCGACCTTCCTTGTCACATATGATGCACCAGTGCCAGACAAGGGAGGTCACGCTTTGCGCGGTCTGTTTTACAGACCGCGCTTTTTCATACCACCACTGAACTTTGCTCAGGTGAACCAGACGTGTGACAGCTTGCCCCGCCGTGGCGGGACATGTCGGCATAACGTCCGAGTCGAAGTGGGGAAATGAAGTTTAATACCGCGTAACTTTCCATACCGAAAAAGAAGCCGTTTGATACAAAAAGAGGCTCTCAACGAGCCCCGTGAAAAGACACCGATCTACTCTCATGCTTTGCCGACAGGCATGTGGCCTATCTGGCTCAATGCGACAAGTGAGGGATCCGCCTGAGGGACGGCGTCCAGTTCTCTTTTTTCCAATTCCCGAGCAGCATCCCTGACTATGTCTGTGGGCGTACTGACGAACTCGATATCGGCAACACAGATCCATCCGCGACCACTATAACCTGGCGACTGATCACTCTTATTTTCTGCAATCATAAATATCCTCCTCGAGCTAGTATATCAAATCTTTTTGAGGATGCGATCTATCTTCTCAGCGATTTTCCGAAAATCCTTTTCCTTCTTTCCTCGAGTGGTCTCAGCAGCACTACCCAACCGGATACCGGAGGGATCGGCCGGAGGACGGATATCGAATGGGATGGCATTCTTGTTTACGATGATGCCAGCCCTCTCGAGCGCGTCGCTCGCCGCCACGCCCGTGACGCCGCCGGCTCCATGCTCATTCTTCTCCCCTCCCATCCACGTATCGACGAGGACGAGGTGCGAATCCGTCCCACCAGAGATGATCCTCCATCCGCGCGCTTTGAGCTCTCCGGCGAGGGCACGAGCATTCTTCTTGACCTGTTTGGCATATTTCCGGAAGGCCGGGCCGGCGGCTTCCTTGAGGGCGATGGCGACAGCGGCGATCTGGTTCATATGTGGACCGCCCTGGAGACCGGGGAACACGGCTTTGTCTATCTTCTTGTCCAGATCCATCACCATACCATCCTTCCCTTTCTTATCTTTACGGACAAATATGAGCGCCGACCGCGGTCCTCGCAAGGTCTTGTGGGTCGTGGTCGTGACGACATCAGCATATTCAAATGGGCTCGGATACTCTCCTCCTGCTACTAAACCAGCGATATGAGACATGTCGACCATCAGCAATGATCCTCCGGCATCTGCAACGCCACGCATTTTATGCCAGTCTATGACTCGAGGATATGCCGTATACCCCGCGACGACGATGGCAGGGCGTTCCTTGGCGGTGATCTTTTTCAGGACATCATAATCCAGCATTTCCGTGCGATGATCCACGCCGTACGGGATCTGCATCCAGAACTTGCCCGTCACAGAGACTTTGTGTCCATGAGTCAGATGTCCCCCTTGGTCGAGCGACATACCCATGATCTTGCGCTTGATCAAAATACTTCCATCAGCAGAGTCGGTCTCTGGCGGGATGAGCGCGGCATATACAGCGAGATTCGCCGGCGATCCAGAGAGCGCTTGGACGTTGACATGCCACATGGTTGGATCCAGTTTGAATGCTTTGAGCGCGCGTTCGATACAGAGAGACTCGATCTTGTCGACTATGGCATTGCCGCCATAATACCGCTTGCCAGAATACCCTTCGGCATATTTGTTGGTCAATTCGGAGCCGAGCGCTTCGAGCACATCCTCGGATACGTAGTTCTCCGAAGCGATCAGATTGATGACGCTCTTCTGGCGCTTGCGTTCGGCCACGATGAATTGGGCGATCGATCGGTCTTTCATGGAGGCGATTGTAGCATAGAATCCGGGCAAAAGAATAAGGCCCCCCGACTTGGCTGTCGAGAGGCCTCTAGGTGCAGTACAGCAGATGACCTGCCGCTGCTTCGGCGAGGAGCCGAAGAAAGGGAACCGACGGTGCTTCCGTGCCAGCGGGAATGGCGACATACAAACTTTAACTCCATTTTGATCAGTCGACACGCCGTATATGACAGAGGGGGAGACGTCGGTTTTTGGTGTGTTGACCGTGGATGCGACCTGTCCATGACTTCAGACCTCCGTGAATGCAATATGCGACGTGTGTGTGACGAGATGATAACGTCCGCCGCTTGTATGCTGTTTATTTATGTTTACAGCGTGATTCTCGAAGAAAGACTTCCGAACAGGGATTATAATACCCAGGGTCGAGATGCCGAGACGGCACCCTATTTGGTCTACGACGATTTTTAGCTTATCGAAACTTCATTTCAATGCTAAACCGTTCTGCTTTCCAATAAGAACCATACACCTGCACAAATTCCCTGTCAACTGGTCATTTGCACATGTGAAAATGACCGAACAAAATCGCTACAAATGACATGCTTTGGAGATCTGCTCGATGAAGTCCTTCTTGACCGCCTCGAGCGGCCTGTTGGCATCGATGATGAGGTGCGGGACCCTATCGAGGAACTTCATATACCCTTCCCTGACTGATTCATGAAAAGCGACTTCACGGTCATCGAAATGGTCGTACGCGTTCTCGCCGAGCAATGATTGATTGCGATTATGCGCGCGACGGAGACCCTCCCGAGGATCAACATCCACGAATATATACAGATCGGGCAGGACTTGCAGACGCTCGCGAAGCGCCCAGAACAGTCGATCCAACACCCCTTTGGACTGCGCCCATACCTGATAGGTATATGAGGATCCGTCATAGCGATCAGCGACGACCGGCATGCCCGATTCGAGCGCCGGCATGATCGCGCGCGCAGTGTTCTCGAATCGCGCTGCGAACATCAAGCAGAGCGTGGTCTCGGCCGGCGTTCCTTTGGCGAGCGGGTTCTTGAGCGTCGTCTCGCGGATCGCTTCGGCATAGGGCGAGCCGCCAGGCTCTCTGGTCGTGAATATCTTGTCACCGACCATTTCCTTGAGAGCTACGAGCAGAGATGACTTGCCCGACCCTTCCCCTCCCTCGACGACGATGAATGGTGGTTTCTTCTTTTTGAACATCAGTGGGGATATCATGGGAATGTAGTGTGGATACGCAGGCTCATTCTGGGCGCTTGGCGACGATCATTTACCGGTGCTACCGAACTGGCCATGTCCGCGCGAGCTATCCACGAGCTCCTCCGCTTCTTCCAATTCCGCTCGGACGATAGGCATGATCACCAGCTGGGCCACCTTGTGACCGGCCTCAACAGTGTACGGCTCGTGACCCAGATTGACCAGGAGGACGTTGTACTCGCCGCGGAATCCGGCGTCGAAGACGCCGCCGATGGCATGGAGTCCGTTCTTGGACATACCGCTCTTGTCCTTGACGATCGCAGCATACCCCTCAGGGAATTCGAGTGCAAAACCGACATAGAAGAATTGGCGTTCGCCTGGACAGATCGTCTTGGTCTCCAATGCGTACAGATCAAGACCGACATCGCCTGGGTGGGCATAGTTCGGCAATTTGGCGTGCGGATGGAGCTTTTTGATCTTGATCTTCATAGGGGTGATTTACGCAGGTCTACCCTGCGTAGCCTGAGCAACTACATGGGCGCGTTTTTCAAAAAGCTCGAATGCTCCCTCGACCAGATACACGTCACGGATACCCGCGGCGATCATGGCATCCCAGCAGGGCTTGCAACACCACCAATGGCCATAGAGATAGAGATCGGCGTCCACCAGAGATGTCCGACCTCTCGACGCATCTTTCACCGCACCCCATTCAGCATGCTGTTTATATGTTGCGCACCCAGGGCACACCCAGTATTTCTGGCCGGAAGGTATTCGAAATAACTTGCGTAAGCATAGTTTGGTCCTATGGAACTCTTGCAGTTTTTTGTTCTTGAGGACCGCCTGATTGCCGGCCTTACCGACAATCTGACCATCCATGACGACAACAGCACCCGTGGAGTAGTTCTTCTCTGTCGACAATTCGTCCCTGACGCGCTTGGCCTCGGCCATATATATATCGGTGACCGGAACATATTTGATGATTCTGCCTTCGGGTAGATAGGGGTATTTCATAGAGATTCAACCTCTCTCTAGAGGTCCGACCTCTAGGAAAAGTTACGGCAATTATATACAATTAGTCCTACTATGACCAAATTTGACGAAGTCTATCAGAACCTGGTGAAAGAGATCATGACCGAGGGCATCGTCGAGTTCAGCGAGCGCACCGGCCATGAGACGCGTGTCAAAGTCGGCGCTCATTTCCAGATAGATCTAGAGAAGGACGGCTTCCCCATCCTGACCCTGCGCAAGACACCCATCAAGCTCTTCGTCGCCGAGCAGATGTGGTTCCTATCGGCATCACGCAAACCGGAGGATTTTTTGCGCGACTACACGCATATCTGGGACGACTTCACCAATCCCGGAGACGTGGTCACTGTCGCCTATGGATACCGTTGGCGCAAACACTTCGGCCGCGATCAGCTCGGATTGGCTATAGATCTGCTCCAAAAAGAGCCGAGCTCGCGGCAAGCGGTCATCATCACGTGGGATCCGTCTCAGGATGGGCTATCTCTGACCAAGAAGAAGAACGTACCTTGCCTATTCTCATTCACCCTCAACATAGTCGGCGGCCGCCTCCACCTGCACAACATCATCCGATCCAACGATGTCCTGCTCGGTCTCTCGGCCGACGTCCCCGGCTTCGCCCTTCTCCAGTGCTTGCTCGCCCAAAAGCTCGGTGTCAAGCCGGGTATCTACTCGCACTCTATCTCCAACGCGCACATCTACGACACGCACTACGAGGGTGCCGAGGAGATCATACGACGTACCAATGATCATCCGCCGATCCGCCTGACCCTGCCCGAGGATTCGTTCGACCGCGCCGAGAGGAAGGATCCGAAGCTCCTCGAAGAGATAGTGGAAAATCTCACAAAGCAGTATAATCCCATGGAGCCTATCAAGGGCTTGAAGCTCATACTCTAGCTATGTCCATCATCACCAAGAATGAAATATTGTCTCGCGTCAAAGACGGCTCCTTAGCTTTCAAGCCGGGCCTCGATCAGTTCCAGCTACATGAGCACTCCGTAGACCTGCGGCTCGGATTCACCTTCATGATCCCCAAAATGTGGCACATGACGCCGCGTGGCCGCGAGTCCCTGGACATCACCCATTTCGACAAGCGCAACCACGAATACTTCGAGGTCGTCGAGCTCGAGCAAGGCCAGTATTTCGAGCTCCTTCCGCAAGAATACATCTTGGTCTCGACCCTCGAATCGATCAAGATCCCTGCTGATCTGATGGCAGTCCTCTACCCGCGCTCCTCGACCAACCGCAAGGGCCTTTCGCTCGATCTGACCGGCATCATCGACGCTGGCTATGAGGGCCAGCTCGTCCTCCCCATCCGCAACAACACCCGTTCGCAAGCCATCCGTCTCTTCCCTGGGGAGAGGCTCTGTCAGATCGTTTTCGAGGAATTGAAACACAAGGTGACCCCGCGTCCCAGCAAGTACCATCAGAAAGACATCATCGAAGGCGTGCTCATGGAGAAGAAGGACGAAGTCGACTTGATCTCCACGGGAGACATCAAGAGTCTCAAGGAGAAGTTCGGGGTGAAGTGATGGTTCTACGACAATCGCTTTATAGCCATCGGAGCGATCTCCGACCATTCTTTGTAGCGCTCGAACCTGAATTTCTTCCCCATGATCCCCTGTATGAGCCTCGTCACGCTGCTATTCGTATGCGCGACTGCCAGCACCGGTATATCATACTTTTCTATAGCGGTCCCCATCTCATAGCCAAGGCCCGTTGACGGATGATTACAGACCGCGAGCATACAATCTGCCGTGCCGACGCAATCGTGTATATCATGCTTGTAGATGGTTTCCGAGGTCGCCTCGGCGTCGCCCACGAAATCGAGCACCTCGAAATGCTCGCGTAGCTCGTCTTTCAAGTCGGAGATCTGCCCCAAGAATCTCTTTCTTTCATCGGGTGCGAGATTGTTGATGGCGCATCCCACATAGAGCCTCTTTTTGTTTGTCTTCACCATAGTTGTATAATGATACCATGCAAACCTTCATCATCGCCGCCATGACCGCCGACGGATTCATCGCCAAGGATGGCACGCACTCGTCGTTCGGCTGGAATTCCAAAGAGGACAAGAAGCGCTTCGTCGAGCTGACCAAGCGCGCCGGCGTAGTCATCATGGGATCCCATACGCACGCGACCCTTCCTGGCCTCCTCAAGGATAGAGTCAACGTCGTCTATTCTCGATCCAAGAAGATAGAGGGCGCGGAGGTCACGCAGAAGAATCCTGCCGAGCTCCTACAGGAACTCGAATCACGCGGCTTCAAAAAGGTCGCCATCTGCGGCGGGTCACAGATCTACGATATGTTCATGCGCGCCGGCGTGGTCGATAGGGTCTTCCTGACGATCGAGCCGCTCTTCTTCGGCACAGGGATCTCGCTCTTCACCCGAGAGCTCAATCAGTCCCTCTCTCTCGTGTCTGCCGTGCAGGGCGAGAGCGGCTCCCTGCTCGTCGAATACAAGCTCAATCGATAAATTTCTCGTATATGAAGGCCACCCCTAGGATCTAGGGGTGGTTTGAAATACGCGTTTTTTGAGGATGATCTCGATGAGTCTCTGACGTATGCCGGACTCGATCATCGTGCCGGCTGCGATAGGCGGCCGAACACGGCGATCGATCTGGTGCGTCAGGAGCCAATAGATCTCTTCGATCTTGTCATACCGGCGCACCGACTGATACGCCGAGCGATTCTTGATCTCATCCATGATGAGCGCCGATAAGCTCGCTTTCCAAGGTACACAACACCAGAGATTCATGTTCTGCTGGGAGGCTTCGATCACATGACGACCGAGCGCTTCTGTCCAAAACGCGAGGACAGCTATGCACATGTCCGGCTCTTCGTGAAAAGACGCCAGACTGAATTCTTCATGCGATTCTATCAACGCTTGCAGTTCAGCGATCTCGTCGAAGAACGTTTCTTTCCCTTCAGGCACGACCTCGGGGTACAGGAGGCAGATGGATACTTTTTTCATAATCTGAAACCAGGATATCACGCATCTCTCCATATACCAAACAAAAAACGCCGTTCGGCGTTTTACTTACCCCGCTGGGGGATGGGCTATTTGACGTCAACGCCCATCTGACGAGCCGTGCCGGCGATGATGCGCGAAGCGGCTTCGACGTCGTTGGCATTGAGATCGGGCATCTTCTTCTCGGCGATCTCTTTGATCTGCGCCTTGGTGATGACGCCGACTTTGGAGGTATTGGGCTTGCCGGATCCCTTGTCTTTGCCGATGGCCTTGAGGATGAGGCTCGAAGCCGGAGGAGTCTTGAGCTTGAAATCATACGTGCGATCCTCATATACCGAGATGACGACCGGGATCATGTCATTGCCCATGGCTTTGGTGGCATCATTGAACTTCTTAGTGAAGTCGCCGATGTTGACGCCGGCTTGGCCGAGCGTAGGCCCGAGCGGAGGAGCAGGAGTTGCCTTGCCCGCGGGAGCCATAACTTTGACTTTTTTGACGATTTTCTTGGCCATAAGATTGGTTTGGCTATCCTACTATAGTTACATGTAATAATCAAATCTGAACATTTTAAACTCTACGTGCTGAATCCTAGACTCAAAACCTGCTGTGTCTGCTTTGATATTTGGATTTCGAATTTTGGATTTTGGATTTGTTTAGGATTTAGAGTTTAGAATTTCTTTTTACACCTTCTTGACCTGCAAGAAATCCAGCTCCACAGGGGTCTCGCGACCGAACATGGAGACGAGGACCTTGACCTTGCCGCGCTGATTGTCGACTTCGGAGACCTTGCCCTCGAAATCCTTGAATGGGCCGTCGGCGACCTTGACCAGATCCCCTGCGGACAGGTCGATGGCATGCTCGGTATTGCCCTGCTTCATGCGCGAGAAGAGCGACTCGACCTCCTTCGGGTCGAGCGGCACAGGGACCACTCCGGCACCGACGAAACCGGTGACGCGAGGCGTGTTGCGGACGACATACCAGGAATCATCGGTCACGATCATGCTGACCAGGACGTATCCCGGATAGATCTTTTCCTCTTCTTCGACGCGCTTGCCACCTTTGACCTTGATCTTCTTCTCAGTCGGTACGATAACCTCGAAGATCTTGTCCTCCATGCCGAGCGACTCGATGCGCTGTTTGAGGTTGCGGGCGACGGCATTCTCATACCCCGCATAGGTATGGATGGCGTACCAGGCGCGCTCTCCGGTTGTCTGTTGTTTGGACATGATGCGATGGAAGATAGATGATTAAGCGTGTACGGACATAGATGCTGACCTAGAAGAACAGCGTCAGAAGCTTGGAAAATACGAAATCTGAAACACCGAGCAGGGCTGCGACAGCGATCGACACGATGACGACGAGCGTCGTGAATCGGACGGTCTGCTGACGGGTCGGCCAATTGACGTGGTTCATCTCGGCGCGAGTGTCTTTGATATATTCAGTAAATCTCATCGTGTGTGTGTTATCTATTAAAAAACCCCTCCCGGGGAATCACTACTATGACTTACGTACAGCTTCATCATATACCTTTTTACAGCCAGCGTCAAGTACCTATCAAACACACGCGTGTGAGCCGGTTCTCCTACAAAAAACATGCCGACTGCTTGAGTCGGCATGTTTTCCAGAATATGTGAGGTACGCCTCGATATTAGCGTATCTCGTACGAGATCATGACATTGCTAGTGACCTTTTGCTCGCCAGCGGGGACCTCGGGAGCTGGTGCCGCGAGAGATTTGACCGACATAGCATCCCCTCCCATACCCTCTGCGCGGCCGTAGAAGATCGGGCTGTCGCTATTGTCATAGAAGCTGGTGATCTTGACCAGGCGCACGCCGAGCTGTGACGCGAGCACCTTGGCTTTGGCCTTGGCGTCAGCGATGGCCTGAGCTTGCGCTTGAGCCTTGATCTTCTCGATATCATCGATCGAGAACGTGAGTCCGCTCACATTCTCCACATCAAGCGCTCCGATAGAGCTGAAGACGCTTCCGACCTTATCGAGATCGCGGATCTTGACCTGGACGGACTGAGAGACTTCGTAACCGGTCAGTGTCCTCGTTCCTGGCGTACAACGGAACTCGTTGCAGTTGGCACCGACGTACTCATACGACGGGCTGATCGAATACGCAGTGGTCTTGATGTCTTTGTCCTCGATACCCGATCCTCTGACGGCTGATAGTGCTGAGTTTATCTTGTCAGAAGCGGCAGTCTGCGCCTCGGCGACAGTCTTGGCCTTTTCAGTCACACCAAACGAGAACGTGGCCACATCAGGGATCGCAAACGCCTCCGCTGTGCCGTTGACTGTTATGCTGTTGTAGATCGGATCATCTGTGCCGACATCCTTGATGCCATTCACAGAGAGTACGACGAGGAACACGACCAGCATGATCCCGACCAGGGATCCCACTTTCCAGAGCCTTTCTTGTGCGTTCATGATAGATAGTTATTTATTTTGATAAGAGACACTCATTATATAGCAAATAGAAGACAGCAAACAGCGATGTGCTCCTGGCTACCTTCTACCTGCTATCAATCATATGAGACGACACGGTAGGTCGCCTCTTACATGCATCGATCAGATTCTCAAAAAGCGCCACCACTGTCATCTGACCAACCCCTCCCGGGACAGGCGTGATGGCGGAGGCGACTCCCTCGACCGCTTCAAAATCCACGTCTCCCGTGAGCGAATCATCGTTTTCCCGATTGATGCCGATATCGACGACTACTGCTCCGTGTTTGACGTGCTCAGATCCGATCAGACCGGGCCTGCCGACAGCCACGATGAGGACATCCGCTTTTTTCGTCTCTGCGACGAGATCTTCAGTCTTGCTATGGCAGACGATTACATCTCCACCCGCACTCCGGCAAAGCTGAGCTACCGGCGCTCCCACCAAGGCCGACCGACCGACGACCACGACATTCTTGGCTTTGAGATCGATATGATAATAATCCAAAAGCTCCATGACGCCTCGTGCCGTGGCTGGAACGATTCCGGTCTTACCGCCACCGGAAAGCTTATCCTGATTGCTCGTGGTCAAACCATCTACATCTTTGCACGGATCGATAGCGTCGATGATCCCATCGCGATACGGTTGTAGAGACTGTGGCAATGGCAACTGCACGATGATGCCATCGATCTCTCCGTCAGCGTTGAAACTAGAGATCCTTGCGATCACATCAGACCCAGATACGTCCTCCGCGAAACGTTCGAAGATAGTCTCTACCCCGATCTGCTCGGCGAACGATCTCTTGGCTTTGATATATGAATCAGAATCAGCACGGTCGCCTACCTGGATGATGGCGAGCTTGGGCGGACGGCCGAGATCGACAGATACCCGACGCGCCTCTTCGGCCAAACCTTGGGCACGTTCGGCACGTATGACACGCCCATCGAGGATACGGAGGCTGGTAGAGCTCTGAGTATGTGGATTTCCTGTGGACATGTTGTGAATATAGCAGGAAAATGACCGAGGTGCGACCTCCCGCAGCTCCCGCAGGGTAGACCTGCGTACTGCGTACGCAGGTCTACCCTGCGGAACTCCACCTCGCAAATATCCCCGCCGGCAGGAGTCTCTCTGTTTGAGGTTTCGAATTTCGTGCTTGGAACTTCTCTGGAGATCCTGATTTGGCGCTCAGCGTTTCCGCGATAGCGAGCTCCCCCACCTCTATCTCTCCACCAAACCTCTCCTTGAGATCGAGCAGATTATTCTCATAGGCGATCGCCGAATACCCTGCCGAGTAGCCGTTGATGAGGAAGAACAGCGGCTGGTCCTTCAGTAGTTTCTTGCAATCCTCAATCAACGACAGCAAGTGCTCTTCGATCTTCCAGAGCTCGTTGGATGGCCCGTGGCCGAAGGCCGGCGGATCCATGATGATGCCGTCGTATCGCCTACCCCGCTTGATCTCTCGTCCGACGAAGACGCGTGCATCCTCGACGATCCAGCGTATGGGACGATCGGCCAATCCCGAGAGATCCGCGTTCTCGCGTGCCCATGACACCGCGGCTTTCGATCCATCTATATGGACAACCTTGGCGCCCGTCTGCGCGCAGGAGAGCGTCGCACCGCCCGTGTAGCCGAAGAGGTTCAGGATCTCGGCATCTTCCGTGTCCGGAGTTTTGCTTGCCCCACCTTGGCGGGGTGAATTTGCCTGTCCCGCCTTGGCGGGATAAATTTGATTTTTGATTTTTTCTGCCATCCATCTCCAGTTCTCCGCCTGCTCCGGAAAGAGGCCGACATGCTTGAATGCCGTCGGTCTGATCAAAAACTTGAGTCCGCCGAACGAGACTGGCCACTTTTCCGGTACCGATGGTTTAAGCGACCATGAGCCGTTCTTGTCTTCACGGGAGAAATGACCATCAGCCTTGCTCCACTCCTTGTCAGAAAGCCTTTTGGGCCACAGCGCTTGTGGATCAGGACGAGACAGGACGACATCACCCCAGCGCTCCAACTTCTCGCCATCACCAGAGTCGAGCAGCGCATAGTCGGCAGAAGGGCCGATGACCGATACGAGTGTGTTCTTTTCCGTATTCATAGGAAATATTCGATGCAAATCTGCCGATGGATGCGAATCTACGGATACTGCGAATGAGCGCCGGTCGACCATTCGTTGGTATCCGCATCATTTGTATATCTGTATCGTATGAATACAACAACTGCCAATACGAACAGCGCGATCGAGCTCACCGCCGATCCGAGACAATAGACGCACCATGCCTTGAGGACAAATGCCATGATGGAAAGGAACCAGAGCGATATCGATAGGCCGATGATCGTCAGCGGAAGCGTCCACCTCAAGATGGCGACGTTCTTGCTATTGAGATACGCGAAAGACGCGATGAGGATCGTGAGGTAGTAGAGCGTTCCGAACAGAGATACCGGTATGCCTATGATAGACGAGTATGCGCTCGTCAGGACAGACTCGCACCCGTCGACCAGTGTGCACGGCGGGATGGAACCCTGATAGTGCTCGATGGTCACATATGCGGCATCAGCAAAACCGAGCAGTGCGATGATGAGAATGGCGATGACGATGCTACTGGGTACCGCCGAGAGCCGCGGTATCGATAGTGGATTTGAATGATTCATAGCTTTGAGGATTGGGGATGGATCGACCGTTCACGAAGAATGTAGGGGTCGCATTGACGCCGAGCCGCTCAGCATCAGAGACGTCGCGGTCGACGCGTGCTTTGACCGCATCAGAATCGATGTCCGAACGGTATCGCTCCATGTCGAGACCGATGCGCTCAGCGTATCCTTCGAAGACAGGTTTTGCGTCGCGAACATCGCTCCAAGATGCCTGATTTTCGAAAAGCATCTGATACATCTCCCAGAACTTGCCTTGGAGGGCGGAGGCTTCAGAGGCATACGACGCGACGAGGGCGTTCTTGTGCGGAAGCGGGTACAGAGGGAAATGACGGTACGCGAAACGAACGGTCGTGGAGGATTCATTGAGCAGGCGCTCGATCAGCGGATAATAGGCGGCGCAGGCGGGACACTGGAGATCGCTGTACTCGATGAGCGTCACCGCCGCATCATCTGCGCCACGAACATGGTCTTCGGCAGAGATAGGAACGGGCTCGCCTGATGGTCCAGCCGGGAT
The DNA here is from genome assembly GCA_964543075.1 of uncultured Candidatus Saccharibacteria bacterium. Classification (GTDB taxonomy): domain Bacteria; phylum Patescibacteriota; class Minisyncoccia; order Phycocordibacterales; family PALSA-1337; genus C7867-002. Next base: position 23,431 of record CAZIVT010000007.1, read on the forward strand.
GACGGGCTCTCTGCCTGCCGCGACGATGAGTCCCCATATGATCAGAACGATGACTACGACAAATCCGAACCAAAATAAGATGCGTTTGATGTTCATGTGACCCAGTATAGAAGAAGCTTCGAGAAAAAGGAAGCTCTCACGGAGCTCAATGATGGTACTTCTCCCCTTTGATGATGGTCATGGCTCGGTAGAGCTGTTCGGCGAGGATGAGGCGGACCAGCTGGTGCGGGAATGTGAGGGACGAGAGGGCCAGCGTCGAGCGACATACAGCTCTGATCTCGGGGCTCAACCCATACGCGCCGCCGATGATGAATACGAGAGACTTGAGCCCTTCGTTCATGCGCCCCTCGACGAATGACGCGAATCCTCTGGAATCGAACTGCTTCCCTGTCTCATCCAGAGCTACGACGTAGGAGGAGCCTCCTCGCATGTGCCCATCGATCGCCTTGAGCAGGCGCTCATGTTCCTCTCGCGGGTCAGATGAGGCAGGTAGATACGTCCACTCGACTGCTATGGTGTGGGAGGTCCTGGCTGTATACTCGGACACGAGCTCGTGCGCCGGAAACTCCTTTTCCTTGCCGATAGCGATGATAGTGATCTTCATGGTGCTAGAGGAGCGACGCGAACCAGATGAGCGCGTAGATGCTGAGCGCGTTCATGACGAATGAGACCGGGATGAGGACGATCAGGCGGACCTTGGTCATGCCCATGAGCGTTATGCCGAACTCATCCGGGAATGGAGAGGCGATGATGATCCCACCGAGCAGCGGCGAGAGCCACTTGATGAAGCCGAGGTGGAGGGATTGCATCACATGCTTGACGAGCGATGGTTTGAGCGAGTTGATGAGATCATTGGCGAAGCGATCCTTGATGAAGAAGAAGAGCACCAGATCCCCGCAGAGCGCGCCGAGCGCTCCCCAGACTGCGACCGTCCAGAATGACGAGTAGGTCGAGATGCTCGCCAGAGCTACCGATGACGGCGCCATAGTGAATGCTGAGGTGAAGAATATGCCGGCGATGAAGCTCGACACCGGGCCAGCGCCGATCCAGCCGATGATGATATCGAGGATGCCGCTTTTGACCATGAAAATGGCCAAGGCGACGCCGATCAAGATGAAGATCAGGTCCTTGGCCAATTCATGTCTCGCCTTATGTCTGTTCGTGCGCATGCTATGCGCAGATTATAGCACGCCGAGCGGACTACATGCTCGCCGGAGCTTCTTCCATGGAATCCGTGCTGGTAGACGCGCTGTCATCCATCATCTGATCGGAGCCGTCGTCCATCATGGCGTCATCACCCTCGTCCATCATGGCATCGTCTCCATCTTCCATCATAGCATCATCGGTCATCTCATCGGACGAACCCTGATCGAGCGCCTCTTCGTTGACCGTGTATCCCTCTTCCTCGAGGAGGTCGACGATCTGCTCATCGGTCTGGACATCCGCATCTTCGACATCTTCGGAGATCACGGCGTCAGACTCGACAGCTTCTCCAGATTCGTCGGCGGCGACGGCATCGTCGGCGACATCGAAGGCTCCGTCTCCATTATCGACGACCAACCGAGCGACGACTTTGTTGCTCTTGATATATCCGCTCTTGACCGTCTTGGTCACAGGCAGATTCTTGTACTCGCCGGCCTCGAGGAGCGGGCTGACGGCGATCACCTCATTGGTCGTGGAGCCGGTGGTAGCATCGACGCCATAGATGATGACATAGCCGGGCTGGGACAATTTGGCATAATGAACGATCACTTCCTCTTCATCGGGCTGCTGGTCGGCGACGACGATGGCATTTGCCTCTTCGACGAGCGACTCATACTGGACCGTCTTACTCGTCCCGCCGACGGCGTAGAAGACGATGACTATGACCGCGATGAGAACGATGATTCCTAGGCTCTTTTTATTCATTGTGTGTATATGCTGTTAACGCTGACAATATGCCCACCATAGAACACTGAGCGAGGATTGCAAGGGTAAATATGGTCTCCTCAAATAAACCTTTTAAACCACTCTGTAGTCTCTTTGTACAGCTCTGCTTGTTTGCTTTGTTCAGTGAAGTTATGGGACGCCCCGTGAATTACGGTCATCTGCTTTTTTTGAGAAATAGACTTCATTATCTTTTTCGCACCCTTTAGGTTGCCGTCCTTGGGTATCGTAATAAGCTTGGTCGGTTTTTTGAAATCTCGTGCCAATTTGACCGAGTTGATTTTATTTTCTTCCTTGACCATCTCTTCTCCAACGATTACCACATATCCTTCATCCAAAAGCCGGCCTCGTATAGGTTCAGAGATCTTCTTTAGACTGGAGAGACTCTTTGTCGGCAAAACAGAACCGTCCCAAGAGACAAGGGCACAAATGTTGCTCGATCCTGCACAAAGAATCGAGGGGAACCCATAGCTATGTCCGACAACAAAAATCGTTTTTGCGCCTTTTGAAATCAGAAAGGTGCATACCGTGTTAATATCATTCCCATGTACTCTAAGTGTACACTCGTGAAGCTTACGACTCTGTTTTCCCCACGAATATAAGTTGAATCGAAAGGACGAAAAACCTTCTTTCTCAAAATATCGAGTAGCATTATAGTGGAGGGCCTCGTTCATATTGCCACACAGACCATGGACGATGACAATAAGCGGCTTTTTAATCGACCCTCTCAAGATTCCTTCGATTATCTTCCCGTCAGAAGCTTTTATTTTATATTCCTTTTCCATATTAAAGTTTAGTTTTTGGTATAAAAGGGAGAATATCAAGTATATACCCCTTCCGCCTGTTCAGCGAATCTATCTTTTCTGAATATCTTTCTGTGATAGCCTTCTTTGCACTTTCAAACCCGGATATTGTTCCTCCCGCATGTTTCGATTGTTTTATTTCCAAATCTCTTGCCTGAGTAAGTATTTCTATTTTGTCATTAATGCAAACAATGTGAAAAAAGAGTTTGATTATATAAATTACACCTACACAAAACGTAACACCGATAACAACAGCACCGATTTCGCTGTATGATAACTGACTAATCATGGGGTGCCTAATGGGATTCGAGTCTTACAACGGTTTTGTTTCCGTGTGTAAATTATAGCATCCTTCAAATACTGAACTGTCTTCACACCCTTTCAATCTCTTATTTTTCTGGGTGACCGACGGGGCTCGAACCCGTAACCTCTCGTGCCACAGACGAGAGCTCTACCAATTGAGCTACGGCCACCATATCACCGTCCCGCGAACTTCAGGAAGAAACGGCGTTGTTCAACAATATCATGATGAACAAGAAAATGACAATTGTGACAGAGCCATGCCAGATTTTCTACCCTGTTGTTGAGACGATCTTTATCGATATGATGCACAGCCAACACCCTCTCGTCATCTCCCGCGCACAACGTGCATACCCTCGGTATCTTGTGCCTATCCAACACTGATCTATAGGAATTCCTTCCATGCTTCCAATTGGCATGCTTAGGACCGATAAATACCCGATTACGCCATTGTGTTTGGCACGACTTGCTGCAAAAATAGTTGCCGCTTTTCGAGTGCTCGAGTTGTTTCAGCTGCTTATATGTCTTCTTGCCGCATGTGAAGCAATCTTCATAACGCCCTTTTCTGGTTCCACTATATTTGCACTCCAAAGAACAATACTTTCCCCCGCCGTTCTTGATCCAAAACAGCTTGACCGAGAATCTACGATCGCATGTTTTGCAAGTGACGATAGGCATGATCGATATACTACCGTCCGAACACCCGTTAGTAAAGTACCTGTATTGTGGTATAAATCCACAGAAAGGTTACCTACCCTTCATACGTCGGTGCCTCCTCTGCGATACCAGATTTATGGTTGATAAGTCGAGCCAGGGCATAGAAGAGCGACGACAATCGATTGAGGAACGCGAGCGTGGTCGGCTGGACGACGAACTCCCCTACCTCGATACCAGCGATCACGCGCCGTTCGGCTTTGCGTGCTAGGGTGCGCGAGATGTCCATGAGCGCCGCCAGCTCAGTGCCGCCGGAGATGAAGAACGTCTTGATCGGCGGCATCTCGCTCTCAGCCCAATCGACGATGGATTCTAGCCGCGCAACAGAATCATCCGAGAGCGCTTTGTCGGCGCCTGCGACCTGCGCCTGGATGATGAACAGGCACTGTTGGACCCAGAGGATGAGATCAGGAACCGAAGATGAGTCGGCCCCCTGACCGATCGGCCATGACAGATCTGTACACTTCACCTTGACCAGACCGATGAACGAGTTGAGCTCGTCGAGCGCGCCGAGCGCCTCGGTGCGACATGAGCTCTTGGAGATGCGCTCGCCCGGTTTGGTATCGAACGTCTTGGTCGTACCAGAGTCTCCTTTGCGCGTGTAGAGCATAATGTCGTAGATATGACGATATGATCACGATCAGAAAGAAATTCCGTCGCCAAAATACGTCAGATTATCGATGCGAATGCGGCCGGACCCCGTAGACCCGATGAGCGTGATGCCTACTGTATCCTTGATGACCTCAGAGGCTGACACGCTGAGATCATACGCGGCGGCTTGCGTGCCATCGATACTGACGGTCGCCTTGTCGCCATAGAATGACACGAAGAGATGATGCCACCTATCATCGAGCAGGGTGGCGGTAGGGAGCGAGAATGTATCTGCGGAAAAAACAAGATACGCATCGCTGCCGAAAAATACGAGAGAGGGCGTGCTCGGGTTGACTCCTCCGGTATCGAACTGGATGACGGAGTTATTGGCGCTCGATGAACCATTGATCCACATCCCGACCGACACATTCCCGAACTGCTGTGCTTGTACATAGCCATCAGTCCCATAGTTACCAGAAAGCTCCGATATCTCGAGCGACGTGCCAGATCCAGACGGAGAACCGGACGAGAGGACATCGTCGCATGGGGCGATCGTACCACCAGGGACCAGATCCCACCTCGAACCTCCCCACCCCGCTATCGATCGATCTAATTGTCCGCCAGTACACTGATCCTCATCATCGAACTGATACCGCGCGATCACTCTGTCCCCGAGAGCGCTCATGATATGCCTCTCAAATGTGAGGCCTGCCGCGATGCGCGCTTTCTCTCGAGTGCTCAGTACGCTTCCAAAAATGACTGATGAGAGCATGCCGATGATGGATATCACGACGAGGAGTTCGATGAGCGTGAAGCCGCGGGTGATATACATTCTCATATATCTGAGTATATCAAACAGGCATTGCAAAGACTATGATTTTTGCTATAGTTCACGCACACGCGCAGGTGGCGAAACTGGTAGACGCACTACCTTGAGGTGGTAGCGCCCGTTAGGGCATGGAGGTTCGAGTCCTCTCCTGCGCACTTGATGATATAGGCTCCCATAGTTCAACGGATAGAATGCGAGCCTCCGAAGTTCGCGATCCAGGTTCGATTCCTGGTGGGGGCACAAGATGAGCGAAGCGAGTTTGTGCTTCAGGGCTATTCTCCTGTTTGAGCAGCTTCCGGCTGTGCGGCGACGGGGGCTTCGGCGGCGAGAGCTACCGGCTCCTTGGTCGCGAGGATCCTCCTCATCTGCCTGCGGATCTCCTTGGCGGCTTTCTCGCGGATGAAGTAGAGCTTGGCACGACGAACCTTGGAGCGGCGGACGAGCTCGATCTCACCTATCATCGGAGAATACAGTGGAAAGACGCGTTCGACGCCGACACCATCTACGACCTTGCGGACTGTGAAAGTAGCACCTGCTTCGGAGCCGTGCTTGCGAGCCAGTACGATGCCCTCAAAAGCCTGGAGACGGAACTTGCCTTTGTCTTCCTCGATCTTGACCCAGATGCGCACCTGATCTCCTGGACGGATGTCCAGTTTCTTGCGCTCTTCGGTATTGACTGTCGAGATGACTTTATTGGCCATGTAAGTGATATGAATGTAGACGCTACCTTAACACACCATTCCAGAAAACACAAATCACAATCCGAACTCAGCATACGCCGCCGCGAAATCGGCCGGTAGGGGCGAGACGGACTTGACTCGTTGGCCTGTCTCGGGGCTATCGAACTCTACCGAGCGCGCATGCAGAGCTGTGCGCTTGAAACCGAGCGCGTAGGGCTTGTTGGGCGCGTAGAGCATGTCCCCTACCACCGGATGCTGGATAGCTAGAAAATGGACGCGTATCTGGTGAGTTCTACCAGTCTTGGGCTCGACTTCGACTAGGCTGAATGCCCCTTCTACCTCTTGCCCGTCGATTTTGATTTTTGCCTGTCCCGCCTTGGCGGGATAAATTTGATTTTTGATTTTTTCCCAATACGTCTCCGCTTCTCGCAGATCCCCCCGTGCTCCCCGCTGGGCCGACCACTTACGGAAATCCGATGAGCTTCTACCGATCGGGCGCGTGATCGTGCCAAAGTCTTCCTTCATCTCGCCCCAAACGAAGGCAAGATACCTCTTGGATACAGTCCGATCCTGGAACTGCTTCTTGAGCGAGGCGTGACCCGCCGCCGTCTTGGCGACGATGAGCGCGCCTGATGTCTCGCGATCGAGACGATGGACGATCCCGGGGCGTAGGAGCGTCTCACCCTCGGACGTGCGCGCGTGCTCGCCGACGGACACGGCCTGGGGGTATTTCTGCGTGACCCAGTCGGTCAGGAATGGTCCTCGGGCGCGACCATCCGGATGCACCATGAGGCCGCTCGGCTTGTCGATGACGACACAGTCAGCGTCTTCATAGAGGATCTGGATGGATTCAGGATTCATGATTCAGAGTCTAAGACCTGGCAAGGGTCGATGTGGCTACGTTCTTGAATATAGCGGTATTATACGCTACTCTACAACATGACCAATCATAAACTAGGTGCTGAGTACTATCAACTCAGTGCTTCCCTGCGCGATTAGCTCAGTTGGTAGAGCAATCCCTTTACACGGGAAAGGTCGGGGGTTCGAGTCCCTCATCGCGCACTACTTCGCTCCGCCATTCGGCGGAGCTTCGTAGTGCTCACACAAGATCGCTTCGCGGAAATTCAAAACGCTAAACACGAAATTCGAAACAGGTGCAAAACATCCTAGTGATTTTTCGGATTTCGTGCTTAGAATTTAGGGTTTGGGGTTGTTGAATTTCCGCGAAGCGATCTTGTGCCCCTGGTTGGAATCGAACCAACATCGACGGCTTAGAAGTCCGCAGTTCTATCCATTGAACTACAGGGGCGTAGCGGGACTATATCACAAAGCGACGCTTCAGAGCGAGGGGTCTGACGAAATATCCATAGTCCCTTCAGCGGCAGATTGGTAGATGATAGCGCGTCGATCGAGCCGCTCGATGCTCTCGTCGAGCACACGAGCATCGAATATCGATCTGGCTCCACTATCGACAATAGCCTCCGTCGACAATCGACTGCTCGTCTCGATGTATACATAGACCCCCGCTATGATGCCAAGAGCGATTATCGCGGCGGCGACCGCCACAAAGAGCGACCAGTCCAGATACGGATCGGTCGAGAGACGATCGACGAACGTATCCTGTGGCCTCGATGAAGTGCGATCTGTTTTCTTGTTGAAGATATGCATAGAAATTATGTGATCAGCTCACTATCACTCTCCTTGTGCAGTGATTGCTTCTACCACGAAGAGTCCCCTCCATCTCTCACGAGACGATGAGCCTGCCGACCCAGATATGTCTAGCCGCACGTTCGTCACTGACGATGCATACGGCAACGTTTCAGCCATGATGAGCGTCCTCATCACTGCGGCCCATGACCCTCGTGCTTCGACTTTGGCATGTATACGCGCGTCAGTAGCGTCTGATGCCGCCTCTATAGACTCGATGGTGACATCGGCGCCAGTACGCGCGCCGAGGGATTCGATGGCCTCGATGAAGCTCACAGTGTCGGCTTCCGTCACGAAATAACTGGCGACGCGAGCTCTCTCATCAGCCGTCTCCTTGTGTGTACTGACCAGATCCTGATCGATCGATGTATAGGCCTGTTCCGTGATCACACGAGAACGCAAATCAGCCAAATCTACCAGAGAGCTCTTTATGAAGAGATGCCCATAGACATACGCCAGCGCCATAGCGACGGTCAACACAGAGGACACTATGAGAGTGATGCGGTATGTGTGCTTCATCGTGATACTGCTATATATGTGATCGAGAACGGAATATCTCTGTTCTTCGCCAATCCCGATATCGGAAGGTCGACCGGAGCCCCTGATATGGTCTCGAGGCGAGTCTTGAATATGATCAAGTCATCGCGAGTCGGCGCCACGCCCTGCACGATGACGGTCGCCGTCGTCGAAGACACGTCCTCTACGGAGACTGCCGAGAGTTTGACCGGACCGCGAGCGGCGAGCGCTTCAGCTATCAAAAGCGAGGGCTGGACCTGGCTCGATGTCATGAGCACATCGAGGCGCCCCATATCGCGGACCAATTCTGCTCTGACATCGTCAGAGGTGCTGATACCAGATACGGCAGAGTCGAGGAGGCGCTGCTGCATGACCTGCTCACTCCTAACTCTGACATACGAGGGAAAGAGCGCGATGAGGCAAATCGCCAGAGCAGACGACAGCATGAGCAGAGCGACGATCGCGGCACGTTGGCGATACGTGCGCTTGAGGTCCTGCTGATCTTGGAGTGGGAGAAATGTGTGTCTCATAGTATCTAGATGGCCAAGCCTGCGGCTACGGCGTATGCGTATGATTCGGTCCTCGATATGGGCGGCACATATGAGTCAACTTCAAATGCATTGGCCCATAGATTGGGGAGACGCGTGCTAGACACGACGTCGCCTCCCTGCGCCCGAAAAAGGGCCTCGCATTCTTCGGCGCGCGCACCGACGACTATGACTTCTGATATACCTCCATGCATATCGCCACGACCGACCCAGTATGAGTGGACCTTGTCTATCTCGGTCATCAGGGCGGCGAGATCAGGGCTATCTGCACTCAGTTTGTCGCTGCCATAGGCGACCGTGGATGTGAAGCAGACTACTCCCTCAGAGACGATATAGAGACCTGTCTTATCCTTCATGAGATGGACGATGAGGTGCGTCCCCTGTGTTCCTGGAGGCACATACGCCGTGACGATGGCTTTGGGAACGATCTCGAATGCCACGGGAATCATGTATGCGCCGTGCAAAACGCGCATCATACGATCGATATACGTGTGCGGCACGACTGACACGCTCGCACGGAGGAGATCCCCCGTGACTGCGCGCGGCATGAGATCGAACTGGAAGAGCGCATCAGGTGCAGAGAGTGGGACATTTTGGTCGAGCTTCGATTCGATGTTGGCGGCGATGGAACGGAAATCCGTGGTCGGGACATCGGTCTGGAAGAGATAGGCTTTCTCCTCGGGTAGAGATACCTTGACCCGCGATATATGGTGCGTGCCCGCGAACTCGCTGAGGAGTTTGATCAATTCTTTCTCGTCCTGTATATCGCCCCCATTGACGAGACCCTGCGGAAGCGCATGCGTATCAAAAGACCCAATCGTCGTTCCAGTCGATGTGTGACGGTATTCTATGAATCGGATAGCATCATCCGATATCTCTAGGCCAGCGTGAGGCGTGAGCAAGAGCTGTGGTGGCGGGAAAAGACGGAAGAATAGAGAGCGGATATTCATCGCTCCTAAGTATACCAGAATCGGCATCGCAAAATAACCTACCTCATATAGGACATGTGCGCGCGCTCCTCGCTTGGCGAAATAACCACTGACGACCCTGGATGATCGAAACAGTCATATAGAACTGGTTATTCCCCGCTCTCTCTCCATTTTTGCTTTCCCCTCTTGAATATTTCCCTGAGCGCCGGAGCGGCCGAGGTCAAAATAATGACAATCAATACAGGGACGAGATATCTGTCAGGATCGGGAATGAGCGCGCCGAGACCATAGCCGAGCCAGAGCATGCCCCACGTCCAGATGAATGCACCGATGATATTGAAAGACAGGAACGTCCGATAGTTCATCGACCCGACGCCCGCGACGATCGGGGCGAATGTCCTGATGATCGGCATGAACCGGGCGACGATAATCGTCATCCGGCCGTGCCTGGCATAGAACTCTTGCGCTTTGACGATATGCTTCTTGTTGAAGAAGACCGAATCCTCCCGCGAGAATATAGCCGGCCCGGCCTTCTTGCCGAGCGCATAGCCGACGCTATCTCCGACTACTGCCGCGACGAACGTACCGACGAGGAGCCATGACAATGAGACGTATCCCTGCGAAGCCAGGAATCCGGCGGTGAAGAGAAGCGAATCTCCTGGAAAGAAAAAACCGAAGAACAGACCGGTCTCCACGAAGATGATAGCGATCACGCCGAATGTCCCCAATGCCATGATCAGGGTTTCGGGGTTCAATAGCGCGTGTAGTGATTCGATAGTCATGCCGCTTTCGTCCCTGGCTCGATAGAGGGATTGGGTTCGAGAAGCGAGAAATTGCCCTCGCCATCCGACACCGCGAAGAGCATGCCATTGCTCTCGTGTCCCTTGATGACGCGCGGCTCGAGATTGGTCACGAACATGCACGTCTTGCCCACGAGCACAGCCGGATCCGGAAAATACATCGAGATGCCCGAGACGATCTGGCGCGGCGCGGCCACAGACGCCTTGTTCCCTTCGGCATCTACGACCTCTCTTTGTTCAGCGAAATCGACGGATAGCTTGATCAGCTTGTCGGTATCGGGAATCTTCTCCGCGGAAAGTATCTTCCCTGCGCGAATCTCGACTTTTTTGAAATCTTCATAGGAAATCATGATGGGTATGATACAGGAAAAACTCTAAAACCTAAACCCTACTAACCTTGCTTAGTGTTTAGAGTTTCGGATTTAGGATTTAGGATTTCTATCAAGATAGCTCTGCAATATGAGCGCCGCCGCGCTGGCGTCGGTCATGGCGTTCTTGCCCTGATGCCGTTCGGCCTGCTGGCTGGTCATGAATTCGAGCTCGAGGTGGACGATCATGCCCGCTTTCTCGAGCTCGTGTTTGAATGCTGATGCTTCCTCGAAGATCGGGTTGGGCTTCATCTGGTAATCGCGCGACTCCCCTATCACCACCTCAGTGGCTTCATGTTGACGGGCGATCTCTATGATCTCCGCAAGCGCGGTGTCGCCGGTGGTCACGACGCTGAGTGGTAGGGCGAATCTACGCGCCTCGTCGGAGACGGCGACGCCGATGCGCTTGGTACCATAGTCGATGCCGAGTACTCTCATAGTTTTTTAAGGATTGGCAACATAGTTACTGCGATCGACCTTCTTCCAACTAAACATTTTTTCAAAAGATATGCCGCATCATCTGTTACAACAAAAAGCCAGTCATATGCATTATCTTTTGTCTTTTTCACTACATAGCCAGTAGAATTTGAATGTATTCGCCGCAATTCAACTTCTTTATTAGCTGTATACCTCACCTGAATACGGTACAGTTTGCCATTCTTATCCACCACAAGGTCATAAGGAGCAGATTCGGTAAACGGGATTGAGATATTATAACCACACTCCATCAGTACACACATCGCACGCACAACGGCCATATCTCCTTTAATCTGTGTTTCTCTCATTCGAGAATTGTATCCAACAACGAACATCGCCGCAACGGAGCTTTGTTTTTCAGTCTAGTATGCTAACATCCTACCAAGGGACGGGTGGCAGAGCGGTCTAATGCGGCAGTCTTGAAAACTGCTGTCCTCGCAAGGGGACCGTGAGTTCGAATCTCACCCCGTCCGCCTTCGCTACGCCGAAGCCGCGTAGCGGCGTAGGCGAGCATATTGTTACGGCGTAGCTACGGCGTGACGAGATCCGCTCTTACTATGCCGCAACGTAAGCGAAAGCGATCTGAAATTACGTGTACTACGTGTATTCTTTAAAATGCAGGGACGGTTATTATGTCGGTTGTACAAGCAACCTGAAAGCGCGTTTAAGTAGACATAGAAGAGGAAGTATTCCGGCTACTGTGAATCGTAGACCGCTCGTACTGGATTTTTATGTTGCTGTCCAAGACAAGTACCTAGCTTTTAATCTTGAAACATATTTCAAATCCGGTTCTGGCAGATCATTCATCAAAAAACATCTGTGAAATTACTGTGGCCGCCATCGCTGTTCTTCTGGCTCCGCTTTCTCAACAGTCTGCGACGCCTAATCTACAAGCGGTTCGCGCGCCTTGATCCGCCGTAGCGTAGCGGAGGCGACTCACTTTCAGAAAGTGCTGTAGCAGCGGGCGGCGAATTACGGCCGTGGTTTGCTAGGTGATGTAGATTTACCTTTGAATCCGAACGCTTGTATGATTAAAAATCATGAAAACGT
>CAZIVT010000008.1:0-31149 GCA_964543075.1 uncultured Candidatus Saccharibacteria bacterium
CGTTTTCATGATTTTTAATCATACAAGCGTTCGGATTCAAAGGTAAATCTACAAGATCGTTCACAAACTACTGAACTGATGTATAAGCTACGCTGTGACGTGCTTGCCGTGTGGCAGGACACAATATTCATAGCGGAAATACCAACAACGTATCGAAAGGTATAGACTATGTCGAAAAAAGACATACTCGGTCCGATCACCCGGACTCTCGTAACAGTGCCACAGGGGCGGCTCGGTCTCGTCAGGGACCTAGTGAATAAGTTTGCTGATCCTACCAATGGCGAAGAATGGGACCAGCAAGGACAGCTGTTCCTCCGTAAGGAACCATGTTTTACTCGTGACCCGAGCGAAATCGTTGAGGAAGTCATGGGGAAATTCACCCTGCTTGCTGACCTCGGGGTCATCACTGTGCCGGCTGACTACGACCACGCGACACGCTTGGCGAAGTTCAGGGAAAAGCATCAGGGAGGCGAAAAGAAGTCGTTTCGTCATTACGCCGACAACATCACTGATGCCAACTTTCCGAATCCGACACGCATTCTCCAACCAGGTGACAAGCTCCGCGTTCGCGCGTTCAGGCAGATCGCTGGCGGGACCACGACGTCGTCCGAGGAACGCATGGCGTTCTTGACCACACAGAAAGCGGTCTATGTCGGCACGCAAGGCTTGTCTCTCGTCTTCGACCAGAAACGCGACCAACTGCCGAAAGGCAAGTGGTACGCATCCTTTGATAAAAAGGATCGTCTCTGGAAAGATGCCGACGGCAGCCACAGGGTGCCGAGCGTGTTCGCCCAACCGGACGGTGACTTCGTCTTCAACCTCGGCTACTTCGTGGGTGTCTGGTACGTCGTCAGCGCCTTCCTCTGCCTCAGCGATTTGGAGCCCAAGTCGGGTACTTAGACCCTCCGTATTCTTCGGTCCTTTGCTCCTTTGAACCCAAGCCCCGAACTGGCATCGGGGCTTTTCTATATCTGAAAAAATCGATACTCTTGACGACTGATATTTGTCGGCACCATCACACCTCCAACATCTTCAGCAATTCATCCATCCTGATGGTCGCCACACCGACGACGCTGTCGGCACCGCCGTAGTAGACGTAGAGGATGCCTTTGCGCACTACTGCGCCGCAGGGGAAGACGACATTGGGGACATAGCCCTTGCGCTCATACTCCTCCTCAGGCTCGAAGAGTGGGATAGCCGTGCGCGCGCGGACGATGGTCGGATCCTGGAGATCGAGCAGGACCGCACCGACGCGATACGTCGTGCTCCAGGAGACTCCGTGATACAGGAGCAGCCAGCCGGCAGAGGTCTTGATCGGTGGAGCGGCGATGCCGACCTTGCCGCCATCCCACATGCCCTTGCGCGGAGCGATGACCTCGATACAGCGGGTGATCTTGTTCTTGGAGAAGTCGAGTGACGGCACGAAGTCGGCACAGATACTCTCGTGCACACGGTGGAAGACCATGTACTTGCCGTCGATTGGTTCCGGTAGGATGGCGGCATCCTTGTTGTCTACCTCCGGTGGAGTGATGATCTCTGGTAGAGACCATGCCGCCCATTTTCTCGCCAAAAAATCCTTCGTAGAGATCGAGCTCGCGGCCACCTTGGGCACACCGCCGTCATAAGCGGTATACGTCATATATATCCTATCTCCGATCGCCATGACACGCGCGTCTTCGCATCCCTTTGATTCAAAGGGCAATCGGGGTTTGTAGATGGGCTTGTCGAGACGCTCGTCTATAGAGAACCCGTCGCTCGATGAGGCATATCCGACGGTGGATATATTGTCCGCGGAAAAAGCGCGATAGAGGATATGCGTCTTGCCACCGACATCGATAGCAGCCGGGTTGAGGGTGCCTTTCTCCTCCCAGATCATGCCGGGACGAGGAGCGATGATGGGGTTTCCGGGGAATCGCTTCATGCCAGCATGATCATCGGTGATGCTGTCGAGGAGGTTCTCGAGAGGGATGGTAGCGACGGCACAGTAGGTATCGGCGGCGCCGTAGTAGATCTCCACATGATCACCACGGATGAGCGCACCTGAGGGGAATATGACGTGTGGTACGAGGCCGGTATGCTCATAGTAGGCGTCGGGCACCATGAAGGGTCCCTTGGTGCGGCCGATGACCTTGCGAGGATTGTCTCGATCAAGCAGTACCGCTTCGATGCCGAAGGCTTGATCGCTCTGTCCATACCTCTGGATATGCGAGTAGATCACGAGCCAGCCACGGTCGGTCTTGACCGGAGCGGCGCCGAGCTCGAGATGATCAGTCGGTAAGCGGCGGATACTGATCTTGTGCGCGTCGAGGTTCTTGTACCATTCGTCCCAGTATGCCGGCGACCACATGTCTTCGGGCCGATCGAACTCGGCATAGCAGATATCAGAAGGCTTGCGATCAGTGTTGACGCTGAGCAGTGCGCCCAACTTGCCATTTTTGCCCCTGCCGATCTTCTCAGGGAAGAGCGCCATGGCTTTGGCGTTGAAGGGGGTGACGAGATGTTTCTCGGTGATCGTCTCCAGGTCCGGGCTGATGGCGACGGCCACCTTGATGTTGTCCGCGGAGAAGGGATAGCCGCCGAGCGCGGTGTAGAAGATGTAGTAGTCTTTGCCCATCTTGGTGACGCGGGGATCCTCACAGCCGTAGCGGTCGAATTCCGCGTCCGGCATCACGAGGACCTTGCGATCCTCATAGTGCACGCCGTCTTTGGATTCGGCGCGAGCGATCACTGACATGCGGATATGCGGATCCTTGAGAAGCTCCGGGTCGGACATGGCGCGGTAGACGAGCATGGTCTTGCGTCCCTTGACGATGGGACAACCATTGAAAGCGGCGGCGGCTTCCCAGGGATGGGATTCGAGAGGAGAGAGGATGGGATTGTGTTCTGAGCGGTTGAGAGTAAACATGATGGTTGAATTCCAAGCTCTAAATTCGAAATCCTAAACAAATCCAAAATTCAAAATCAAAATATCAAAACAAGCGCCTCGGGTTTTGAATTTTGAGTTTTAGGTTTTGAGCTTGTTTAGGATTTCGAATTTAGGATTTAGGGTTTATATTTCATACTTTGCCATGCTGCATCATCCAGCCGAGGAAGGGCTCGAGCTCGGTCCGCGCGGCGCAGACATGCCGATCGGCGGCGCCGTAGTAGACGAGCAGATCGTCGCCCTTGACCACTGCGCCGGATCCGTAGACGACGCCGGGCTTGCCGTCGTTCTCATAGTGCATATCCGGCGAGAGGATGGGCTCGGGTGAGCGGTAGAGGATCTTCTCCGGATGCTCCTTGTCCAGGATCATCGCGCCGAGCTTGTATTTGTCGGGATCCTCGTGATCCATGGCATGATAGAGGAGGAGCCAGCCGATGGAGGTCTTGATGGGAGGGGCTCCCGCGCCGCGCATCCAGTTGTCCCAGTAATCAGCGCGACCGCCGCGCGGAGCCTTGCTCTTGATATGATATTGCGGATAAGGGTCGTCGAGGTTGTCGACATAGTCGATCAATATCTGAGGAGAAATGGCGTGCAATATGGCGTATTTACCGCCGATCTTCTCGGGGAATATGACCCAGTTCTTGTTGACTTCGCCGGGTGGCGAGATGAGTCGGGGCTTGCGCCAATTCCACCGACGCTTCTTGAGGTCTTCGACCGCGATCGAGGTTAGCCCGATGCGCACGGACTCCCATCCTTGGAAAGCGGTATAGGTCATGTAGACGCGTCCGTCTATCTTGACTGCGCGCGGATCCTCATATCCGCCCCAGCCGCCGCCAGAGCTGTAGACACCAGGATCGTAGACGCGCTTTTCGGGAGGGATCTCTGGAGTCGCCTGATTTGTGGCTGGCTGATAGACGGGGAAGGATGAGCGCAGATCGAAGGTCATGCCGTCGGGGCTCGAAGCGTGGCCGATGTTGGAGAGGCCATCGTCGCCGATAGCGCGATAGAGCAGATGCACGCGACCTTCGTCATCGATGACGGCGGCCGGATTGAAGGTACCGTTGGATTCCCATTCCTGGTGAGGTCGAGGAGACATGACCGGATTGGCGTGATGCCGATCGACATCGTGACGTACTGCTCTGATGCGCCGCTTCTTCGGTTCGACATCCTTGTGAACGCGGAACGCATGCCACCATGCCGCGACGATGATGAGGATGACGGCTAGAGAGAATATGATGAATGCGGAAAGGGGCATGGTATAAAAAGCTCGATCATTCATCTGGTGATTGAATGATCGAGAGATCCCACATGTCAGTCACTATGGAATCTTTCAATCTTTCAATCTTTCAATCCCGCCGTGGCGGGATCAATCCCGCCCGTATCTGTCTTCGATCCTGACGATATCCCCCTCATCGAAGTCGCCAAAGGAGATCTCTAGGATCGTGACGGGAGATCCTCCTGCCTCGATGCGATGAGCTGTTCCGCGTGACACAAAATGACCATCGCCAGGAACTGCTGGGATAGTCTCATCTCCGATCGTGATGCTCCCTGATCCTGATATGACGCGCCAGTACTCATCACGATGAGCGTGCGTCTGCAGGCTGAATGCTTCACCGGCGTTCACTGTGATGATCTTGACCGTCGAAGGAGTGTTGCGTGTATACTCGACAAACTCCCCCCATGGTCGCGTCTCGCGATATGGTTTCGGGGGCTGCATAAATGTGCCCCTATTATACTACGAACACAGCCCCGAGGGGCTGTGTATAATTCTGATAGACAAATTATGTTTCTATATCTTGAAGTGGCTCGCGAACTTCCCGACGATCGGCAGGGCCTTCTCATGGCCTCTGACTGCGTGGACGATGCCGATGATGGAGAGGATGAGCATGGCTAGATTGATCAGATTGTAGAGCGGCCAGAGCATCCACCAGAACATGCCGAGTATCCATACAGCTACCTCGATGACGAGGAGGACGAGGCCCTGCTTGATGTGGAATTTGACGAAGGGATCGTCCTTGGCGACGATGAGCGGGATGATGACGAGCGGACCGATATATGAGAGCACGGCCATGAGGGTGTTCCTCTGGGGAGCGGCGGGAGCAGGGGTCTGCTGAGCAGGCTGAGCATTTTGAGGTTGCGGGTTTGAAGTGGTGTTTTCCATGGATATGGATGATGATGTGTAATCGCGGGTTATTGTCTCATGGACGCGGACAGTCTGCAATGATATGGATAGGGATCAATGCAGATTCTCAGCGAGGAATCGCAGGGTCTTCTCCCATGCATCCTTGGTCGCTTCGGGAGCATAGTTGGCGCCGGAGGGATTGGCGAACGCATGGCCGACGCCAGGGTAGATGTGTATCTCATGCGAGACACCGAGCGTCTCCAGCGATGACTCGAAGTCACGGACCATGCTGACGGGTATGGCCTGATCCTGGTCGCCGAATATGCCGAGCACGGGCCAGGAGATCGGAAAGAGGCGGTCGGTGCTGGTGGCCATGCCGCCGCCATAGTATACGACGGTGGCGTCGAGCGGTTCGCCCGAGATGGCGAGCTCTACTGATTGTCTCCCGCCGAAGCACCAGCCGAGCGAGGCTACCTTGTCCGATCCGTGCGCGCGGAGGTAGTCTGCTGCCGCGCGGAGATTGTCGATAGCTTGTGCTTGATCGAATCCGGACGTGAGCGCACGTGCGCCAGTCTGGTCCTCGGCAGTCTTGCCTCCGAAGAGGTCGACCGCGAGCACGCGATAGCCCTCCTTGGCCAGGGCTTTGGCGGCATCCTTGATCTCGGGGCGTAGGCCGCGGTTCTCATGGATCATCACGATGCCCGGATATCTCCCATCCTCGATCGGTTGGGCATAGTATCCCGTCGCTCCGGGGAAATACGCGAGATCCTGGGCCATGACGGGGACGTCGCTGCGAGCGTCCATCATTTCGGAGTTGGTTCCATCCGAGATGGTCTGTGGCGATCGGTCGCTCACCGCGAGCCAGATGCCGATGATGACTATAATGACGATGAGTATGATGAGATTTTTGTGTTTCATGATGAATGTGGATTATGTGGTAAACCGATATCATCTAGGAGGTCCCCACTGCCAGCGCGGCTCCTCTCCCTTCCAGTAGCCGAAAATGAAGATGATCGCGATCATCAATAAGAATCCCAGGACTGCCGCGCCGGGCGCGTCATCGACCTCTCCGACATAGATGCCGGCGACAAAGATGGCCAAACCGATGGCGACCACAAGCCAACCTTGCCATTTCACTGGTACCCAGCCCCAGCCGTAGAGCTTGGCTTTGAACCAATATCCCCGGGGGTTGTCTCGGAGGTATGCGACGTATTTCGTGATGGAACTCATAGAGTATAGTATATCCCATATCTGGATTTTTGTACGTATCCATGACAGTTCGTCTATACCCATCGTGGTATACTTTGAATATGACTGAGAACAAGATCATACAAGGCGGCGTGGGGCATGATCTGCCGCCTGATCTCAAGAGGGCTTTGGCGGCTGATTCGCAGGCTTTGGCCGCGTGGGGAGACATCACGCCGCTCTCCCGCAACGAGTGGATATGCTGGACCATTTCCGTTCAGCGAGAAGCGACTCGTCGAGACCATGTGCGGCGTGTTATCTCCGAGCTCAAGCAAGGCATCCGCCGGCCGTGCTGCTGGATCGGATGCACTCATCGCAAGGACAAGAAGATGAGCGCGAGCCAAAAGTGGGTACTGAGCAGGAGAGGGAAGGGCAGATAAAAAGCACTTTCGTGCCATCTCATCTTGTCTTGCTCCGGTGGTAGGACTCGCTTCTCGCTTCGCTCGAAACACTCTGAAAACATAGTCGCTGTGCTCCTTGTTTTCAGGTGCCTCCGGTTCGAGTCTCATATACCAACCGTACTCATAAACAACAAAAAATCCCATCTCTGGGATTTTTTGTTGCTTTGCTCCCCAGACGAGTTCAGAACATTGTGGACCAAGACCTTGTAAGGGTTTTTGAGCTACTTTTCAAATGGGATCGGGACGCGAACAGGTCGGTTTGAGATGTGGTAAATGCGACAATGCGACACACCTAAAAAGCTTGTTATAATAGCAACAGCAGTACGTTGATTTTGGTCGGCAGGACATCACTGTGGTTCGAGTCCACAGGAGATATACGAGGCAATAGGATATGTGCAATTACTAGCAAGACTAACTAACTTCACAAAAACTATGAAAGACTTTTTCGCCGTCATTTCGGCAATTGGTACGCTCTCTTTGTTCTTGATTGGTGCATTTGTCCTGCCTGCCAAAGTTCGTGTGCATTAAGAAACGTACTCCACAGAAGTTGCTTCCAAAATAACTGGAAATGTTTTGCTTTCATTGAATGTAACTTCGTAGCAATTGTTCCTTTTCAAATCATCGCAATCCTTACCGCGGTATGCTACAAACTTTTCTACATACATCTTCTTCTCTTTGTCGTACAAATCAAAAGTGATTTTATAAATCTGTTTCTCTCCCTTTCCATAGATACTTTTTCTATATACCCGAATTAGTTCACTTTGTCCCTTTGCAGGAAATAATGTAGCAGCCTTTTTGTTTGCCGTTCGAGTTGCTGTAAATTTTCCAGCATTGTAACCATAATCTATTTTAGTCGGATGGTCGGCACCTTGTTTTGCTAATGCGTCTACTCTTAATAAGATATTATTTTGTTTTCCTTTTTCCCAAATTATTTCAGTTCGGAGTTTTGTCTTCTGTCTCTCTTTAAGAAATGAATCCCATAGATCCGCATTTTCATAGGGCTTACCTTCATCATTACGCCAAGAGTTTGCTTTCCAATATTGAGCATTTTGATGATTAGAAGATACATAATCAGAATCAGTGATTATGATCGCACGAGTAAACCTGCGAACCCTCATCTCCGATTGGAGCCATTCAAAAACACGGATGATAGCCCTCAATTCCATCCTGTTATTGGTCGATAATTTATATCCTTCGCTTAATTCAAAATTATCCAAATTGAGATTATCAGGATATTCAACGACCATGCCAATACCACCCTTGCCAGGGTTTGGTTTTGCGGATCCGTCCGTATATATTTTTACTGCATTATGATCGTACACATAAAGACTATATTCTTTTGATAAAGAAAAATCTATCTGCAAATGGTGCAAATGCATTGACCAAAGCTCTTTTATATATCCGAACAATCCATTTGCACCTCTGCATCTTGTTAAAAATTGTGGGTTTTGTATCATTAAAGTACTGAGAATACGAGCACCAGAAGTGGTGAATATTTAGAAAGCGAGTGCACCGCTTTCCCTAGGAGTGAACAGGAGTATACGAGCAACAACACAGCGTTAGTCACGCTCTGTTTCTTATTAGTTACTAAATAAATAAACTATGTCTAAAAACGATATAGCTATTGTTGCTGTGCCAGTATCCTCCCTCAAGCCCGCAACATACAATCCACGCACGTGGAATAAAGAGCAGGAGGAAGCATTAACAGAATCTATCACCCGATTCGGACTCGTCGATCCGATCATCGTAAACGAAGCCAAAGACCGAAAGAACATCGTAATCGGAGGACATTTTCGTCTGCACGTAGCGAAAGAGCTTGGATACACTGAAGTACCCGTAGTGTATGTGAACATTCCTGAGATAGAACGAGAGAAGGAATTGAACCTTCGTCTTAACAAGAACACTGGGTCGTTTGACTTCAAGCTCCTTGCTGAGTTCGACAAGGCGTTCCTGACGGATATTGGCTTCTCATCAGAAGAGATGGACGAGATATTCGCAGTAGAAACCAATACCGAGCAGTTTGATCTCAAGAAGGAGTTGGAGAAACTCGACATCAAACAGGTAAAAGTGAAGAAAGGTGACGTGTATGAAGTTGATGGCTCACGGCTTATGTGCGGGGACTCAACCATTGAAGAAGACATGCTCTTTCTGATGGACAAGGATCAGGCGAACATGGTCATGACAGATCCTCCATATTTACTCGATTATTTAAAGGGCAAGACGAAGCAGAAAGACGGCGTGACCGTCGGCTTTGGTGCGAAGAAAAATCGTCGCTACCTTGAGACTGATGTGTTGCCAGACAACTTCAGTGATCTATGGATGGCAAACGTCGCCAAGGTGCAGAAGCCTGACTTCTCAATTATCATCTTCGAGAATCCTAAAAATCTGAGAACGATATGGAACGCACTCGAGGTTCACTGGAAGTACAGGAATACCATCACATGGCATGTGCCCAACCGCATGCAGGGATTCTCTGGGAAGTACAAGTTCTTCAACAAGACTGATATTGCCCTCGTTGGCAGTATCGGTAACACGCCACTCAATCTCAATCCCGAAGAAGAACTCTTCCAGAACGAATACGAGAGTGCACTCTTTGCCACGGCGGGTTCCCCTCATTGGGAATCCTACGAAAAGGGCAAGAAAATTTGTCCGACAGACTTCATCTCGCATATCGCAGCGGACAAGAAGTCATCTGGTCAGGATATCATTTTCGGAACCAAGCCCGTTGAGCTTCTTATCCCGTACATCAAGGTGCTCACCAAGCGTGACGATTTGGTCTTGGAACCATTTGGTGGAAGTGGTTCAACATTGATAGCATCGCTCATGATCGGCAGACGATGTTATCTGATGGAAAAGTCTCCTGTCTATGCGGAGGTAATACTTCGCAGATGGTCGATGAAGACAGGTAAGACTCCGAAGCTTATTCGCTCACGCGGGTAGTAAATGCCTCGGGCAAACAAACGAGAATCTAGTAAGAAAACGAGTGTTAGAAAAAAGGCACCTAAGAAGGTGTTGGAGAAACGTGATGCGAAGAAGGAAGAGTTCCTCGAGAAGCTCGAGGACATGCCGATCATCCAAGTCGTCGCATCACAAATTGGAATCCATCGCTCCACCTATTACAGGTGGTACGAGGAGGATCCAGACTTCAAAAATCGAGCCGACAAGGCACTGAAGTCTGGAGAGTACTTCATCAGTGACATGATGGAATCGCTTCTCATCAGAGAAGCAAAAGCGGGAAAGATCACCCCGATGATCTTCTGGCTCAAGCACCATAGTCCGAAGTATATGGAGATACGTAGGTATCAGCACTTCCACCGTCATGAGTTTGAGGATAATCCTCTAACTGAAGAGCGGAAGGAGCAGATATATCGTGCGATGAAAGCGTGGGATGATTCAGCGAAAGAGTATGAAGATGAGCAGGATGGAGATTATGATCCGCCTCCTGATGATCTCTTTCGTCCAAACGGTTCTTCGTATGATGAAGATGGGAATCTGACTAAATAGCAATAAAACCCTCTCGAAAGAGAGGGTTTTATGTTGTCTCGATTGTGCTTCGTATATCTTCAAACGAAATTGGTTCAATATTATTTTTCTTCAGAAGTACTAGTGATACAGAACTTCTATCTTTGGAAATCTCTCGTAACATCTCTTTAGATAAAACATAGAAGCACCACTGATCCATATCGAGGATGTCGAGAGTGGCGTGTTCTTGGTGCTTGAACAGTGCGAGTACGTAAATGTCTGATTTATAGTCAGCGAGTTTATTCAACTCAGAAAGCTTGGTAACAGCTTCCGAGTAGTACAATTCTTTTGCTTTCAATCCTGACCACTGGATCGTGGTGAGCTTGTTCTGATCCCAGTCTTGGATATATGAACAACACTTCACCTCTATCTTCTTTCCCTTATACAAAACATCGTAGTCTCCCCAAGGGCTACGAACCTCAATCTCCATACTATCCTTGAGTGCGTTCTCGACGATGAACTCGGCAAGTGCACCTCGAAGAACGTTCGAGTTCAGACTTGAAAAGCCATACTGCCAGAACTCCAGTACGGAGAACTTCTTTTGACCTACATTTTTAAATTGTTCAGAGCCTGTGAGTTTGCTCACAGGAAGTCGCTTATACATATTTTTGATCGCGTTTTATTTGGAATCCAGGTACACAAAAACCCGGACACCAAGGCGAGCCTTACGGCTCTATACAAGTTTCCCTGTATAACGCGATCAACGCCCCTGATGCCGGGGTTTTTAAGTTGATCGCGTTTTTGACCATATCCTAAGGAACACAAGGTTCTTCAGGGGTTAGGTCTGCTTATTCAGTTGTGTAAGTACATAATACCAAAATTGATGGTATTAGTCAGTACCTTAGCTTAGTGTTGGGAATTTGTGTAGCAAGAGTTACCAACAATTTCCTTTTGTAAGACAAATGAGCTTAGTTAGAACCAGTTGGAGCAACTTGATTTGGTCTAAATCCTTGCATTCCTGCACCTAGTTGAATTGATTGTGCATTGATACTTCCGTCAGCATTTGCTGAACCGTTCACAACGACACTCTCGCTTACTACGAGATCAACACTCGAACCAGTAGTACTCTTTGTAATTGTGGTAGATTCGCTGAAGAATATCATCTTTGATCCTCCGTCAGGAAGTTTAACGGTAATACTATTCTCATCTTTTGATAAGATTTCACCGATAGTCATTCCGCCAGTTTGTCCTGTTCTCATTCCTGCACCACCATTTTGACCAGGTCGCATCTGTTCACCTTGCTCCATAGCTGGGAAATTACCTGACTGTGGAGATTCGCTTTCTCCTTGATATTTAGTACCTGCAAAAAATGATCCTCCCCCGACAACAATCGCACCTACTACCATAATCGCTATAATTTTTGTATTCATAGATTTATATATTAATTAATAATTTACTCATACCGCAACGCATCGATCGGATTCAATCCCGCCGCACGTTTTGCGGGATAGTAACCGAACACGATACCGATTGTTGCAGATACACCGAACGCAAGAAGTACTGATCCCATAGAGACTGAAGTTTGAAGTATTCCGAAGTAATTCACCCCGAACGAGATTAGCATTCCGAGCAAGATACCAAGTAGTCCACCAACAAGAGTGAGTGCGATTGCCTCGGCGAGAAACTGTCGGTTAATGTCTTTTCGTTTTGCACCAATTGCCTTACGTAATCCAATCTCTCGCGTTCGTTCTGTCACGGTAGTAAGCATCATGTTCATAATTCCAATACCGCCAACGACAAGCGAGATACCTGCGACTGATCCAAGAAGTAGTGTGAATGTTTGCGTCACACTCGAAGCAGTTTCCACAATGTCGCTTTGATTAAGAATACTGAAATCTGCCGACGCAGGATCAGAGATTTTGTGACGAACAAGAAGCAAGTTAGTAATATCTGTTTGGGCTTGTGTCATAGAGTCTGCATCCACAACTTGAACGCTGATATTCGTTACATATGCATCTCCAGCAAGAAACTTTTGTGCACTTGTTAGCGGAATGTAGACCATATCATCTTGGCTACCAAAACCTGTTCCACCTTTTACTGTTGTTACACCAATAACTTTGAATTGCATGCCGTTAATACGGATTGTTTGACCAACAGCAGATGATCCTTCTCCAAACAAGTCATCTCGAACTGTCGGACCAAGTACTGCGACTTTGGACAAGCTTCTCAGGTGCTGATCTGAAATAAAAGATCCTTCGGCAATTTCCACATTTCTTACTTCGGGATATGTGGGGGTTACTCCTGCAACAGAAGTGTTTGTATTAGTTCCTTTTCCAACTATTTGATATCGCCCAGAAAGTTCAGGCGACACTGCTTGAGCAAGGGAAATTTCTTCTGCAATAGCATCAGCATCATCTTGTGTAAGAGTACGAGCAGTACCACGCCCCTGACTCACTTGTGCACCGGGTCCACCTTGGGCACCTGGAGTGATTTGAATTAGATTTGAGCCGATCGATTGTATACGATCTTCAATTGAACCTTGAGCACCTTGACCAATAGACACCATAGCGATTACAGAACCGATGCCAATTATAATACCGAGCATCGTAAGTCCTGTACGAATTTTGTTTGACACTAAAGCGGAATATGTTTCGTGAATAATATCTGATGTTTTCATACGTGGTGTTTTGCGTCTCTCTTTGAATGCGCCTTACCATCTTCAACAATCTGGCCGTCACGAATAAAGATGATGCGGTCCGCATGTTCAGCGACATCTGGTTCATGTGTGATAAGAATGACTGTTCGACCAAGTTCTTCATTGAGTTTCTGGAATGTGCCAAGCACGATGTTTCCAGTTTTTGTATCAAGATTTCCCGTAGGTTCATCAGCGAGGATAAGCGATGGATCATTTACAAGTGCGCGCGAGATTGCAACACGTTGAATTTGTCCACCCGAGAGCTGATTAGAGAGATGTTGAAAGTGCATTTCATCGAGTCCTGCCGCCTTGAGTGCTTTAATCGCTTTCTTTTCTCTGTGTTCTTCATCAAGACCTGCATATACCAATGGAAGCATTGTGTTACGAAGAACGGTTGTGCGTGGAAGTAAGTTGAAAGATTGAAATACAAAACCAACCTTTTCTCTACGAATGTCTGCAAGTTCGTCATCCGAAAGTGTTGAAACATCCTTTCCATCGAGGAAATATGTTCCTGAAGTCGGTGTATCGAGACATCCGAGAATATGCATCAGGGTAGATTTTCCAGATCCCGAAGGCCCCATGATGGCAACAAACTCTCCATCATTGATAGTAAAACTAACTCCCTTGAGAGCCTGAAAGGCGTTATCACTCCCAGCGTTATATGTCTTATTAATGTTCTTTATCTCGATCATAAATTATCGTGGGAAATTTCCGCCTCCACCACCGAATCCACCCGAAGGTCGACCACCTCCTGTGTTTCCGCCAAATAAGCTAGGTGCCGCACTCTGAGTTGATTGAGCAGCTGTTGAGTTAGTAGTTACGGTTCTCGATACATACTGTTGACCTTCATCAAGTCCACTTACAATTTCGATCGTTTCGTCATTCGAAAGTCCTGTGACCACTTCCACCTGACTTGGCGGGTTAGGTAGTAATACACCAGTTCCACTTTGCGACCCTTGTGGAATCTCCTGATTAACCACTTCGACATAGCTGGTATTTCCTTGTGTTTTAACTGCGCTCACTGGAATTGCAAGAATATCTTGTTTCATCTCTGTAATGATGTTTGCAGTTACCGTCATCCCTGGCTTAACCTTATCGTCGTCTGTATCAAATCCAATTTTTACAGTGTAATTCACCACACCAGAACTAACTGTACCAACCATATCAACCTCAACGACTTGCCCTGAGATAGTCAATTCTTCAAGAGCGTCGAATGTAAGCGTTGCCTTTTGCCCAACTTCAACCTTTGCAACATCAATCTCATTAAGAGAGATCTCAGCAACTTTTTGTTTTGTAATAAGCGTTGCAATTGTTGCGCCGCTGTTCATACTGTCGCCCTTGTGAGCATCGACTGAGGCAATTACTCCGTCGAAAGGAGCACGAACGTAATAATCAGCAAGAGCTTCTCGTTTTTGTCGAAGTGATAATTCTTCTGAGCGGAGATCGAGTGTATCAGGACCTGCTTTCAGATCTTCAAGATCACGTTCAGCATCTTCTAACGTTCTCTTGCTTGTAGACAAGGAGCTTTTTGCAGATGACAGACTTGAAACAACAGCATTTGCATCTGCTACTAAACCAGTAACTGTAGAGTACGCTTCATCAGCTTCAGTTTGATTATTATCTTCTCTATCTCGAAGATATACGACCGCATCTTGTGCGTATTTTGCGGCCTGAGCAACAGAAACAGATATTTGATACGATTCACTAATCATCTTTTCAATATCTTCTCTTGGAGTTGAAGCAGATATGACTCTGTATTGTTTAATAAATTCTTTCTGAAGTTTGTTGGCTGCATAATAACTTTCCTCAGCACGATCAATGTAATCTTTTGAGGTCTTACTTAGACTGAAATTATTCGTAGTATTTAGGTATCCACTAAACAAACTATCGACACCAGCAAGCGCGTCGGCCATATCAGTTGACGCACTTGTAAGTGAGGCTCGAGCGTCGGTGTATGCATCCTCTAAATCGTCTGTTGCATCAGTAACCGATCTTTCTGCATCACGTAAATCATCAGCATCAACATTCACTAATTCAGCATAAGAAAGTTCAGCTGTTTCAAGTTCGTATGCCGCGTCTCCAGCATCAATTTGAGCAATAAGTGTCCCTGCCTTTACCTCTTGTCCTGCTTTTGCATTGAGATATATAAGATCCCCAGACGCTTTTGCCGAAACATCCACTTGATTTGAAGCAGAAACCTGTCCTGTGCCACTAATAGAAGAAATGATTGATCCACGCTCCGCTGTTGCAAGTACGTATCTGGTCTCTCCGTCATCTTTGCTGAATGTTTGAAATGCTCCGTATGACATTCCAATCAATACAATCGCCAAGACAATCGAAGCCTTTTTATGGGCAAGAATCCACGTTTTTAATTTTAAAATGATTTTTTTCATACCTATTGAGTGGATTCTTCGCCAGCACGCATATCAGGAGGAGGGGGTGCGAGGCGAATAAGTTTTGCATCGACCTGGCCTTCACCATTAGGAGTTCCAAGGACAATAATGAAATCTCCAACAGAGAGTTGGTCAGATTTTAGAGTGTCTCGAAACTCACGGATCTCAGTCGTGTCACTAACGACCACAGTCTTTTCCAAATTATCAGGACCAGCGACCACAATTAATGGAAGGTTGATACTTACAATTTTCCCAACAGCCCCATGTCCACCTGGCATTCCTGCACCTAATGGCATACCTCTCTGCATAAAGCCTCCATCACGTGGGTCTTTAAAATTTCTCTCAAAGTTATCACCAAATCGATGAGCGAATGAGGCTTTACGTTCTCCAACTGCTACACCAGATTGAAAAATAATGAGAGCAACTATGGCAATAAAGATGCCGATAAGAATGCCCCTAAATGACTGTGATTGTATGTACTCTTTTATATTCATATTCTTAAGGTTAATTATTAAATGAAGGTATTAAATTTGGTTTTGCATTGTTTACTAACACACGCATTGATGTGAGAAGTGTCGCCAGTGCGATCAAAGAAAGCGTAATCCCTACAAGTGGTGCTGTTTCGACAAGTGATAAAGTTAATTCTTTCCAGTACGAAACTGCAATGTCCGGATCAGAAAACAGAAGAGAAAGATAACTAAAGAAGCTAGATTGATAGAATCCTTGGAACGCGTACTTAAATACAAGTACTACACCAAATACTGATGTCGAAATGGTGATGAGTGCCCCAATTACGTACAACCGAGCGCGACGAATTTCTTCATACCTTATAGAGGTAAGAATCCTATCTCGAAGCCCTTTAGGCGGTTCTAATCTGTCCATACCATATATACGAAAACAGGATGCATTTTGGTGCATCCTGTTTTCTTTCCATTAAACTGCTTGAGCTTCGAGTAATCGCCGTAATGCGACCAAACCTCTTCGGTGCTGACTCTTAACGGTGTGAAGTGGTCGTTTGAGCAGTTTTCCAATTTCATCAAACGTCATGTTACTTGTGTGACGAAGTGTAAGTACTTCTCGATATTCGGGATTGATTTGACCAAGGATCACTTCGAGAAGTCTTGCGTCTTCTGCTCTGGCAAGTAATTCATCAGGCAAAGGTCCTGTATCAGCAAGGGTTGCAACAAACACATTCTCACCATCGGTATTTGTCTCAAAGGCAGAAAATGGTACTGCCTTTTTCTTTCTAAGAAAATCAATTGCTGTGTTGCGAACGATACTAAAAAGCCACCCGCGAAAACTATTTCCTGGCACAAACTTTCGCATACTCTTCCAAGCCTTAGTAAAAGACTCCTGAGTGATATCTTCTGCAACTTGAGTATCGCCAGTTAATTTAACTGCGAATGTATAAGCATCGTTAAGATAACGATCAACAAGAACCGTAAGGGCTTTTTCATTCCCCTCAAGATAATCAGAAATTAATTGTTCATCGTCTTTATGCATTAAGTGCATTGTAGCAAAAAATACACCTTAAATAAAGATTTTTCAGAGGGGCTTTACCAACTCTTTATCTACTCTCCAAATCCTAGACTTAATCAGCGATCGGCGTCATTAATCTGTTGTATGCAAATACAAAATCCGCTAAAAGTGACACCTGACGAGATTAAGATAACTGAGCCGGCAAGGTATTGCCTATATGCTCGCAAGTCTACAGAGCAGGATGAATTACAAGCTCTTTCCATCGATTCTCAAATTAAAGAGATGATGGATATGGCTGAAAAAGAAGGACTACACATTGCCGAGGTTCGCAAGGAAAGCCATTCGGCAAAAAAGTCTGGACAACGACCAGTGTTTCAAACCGTGGTGCGAGATGTGAGAGACGGAAAGTTCAACGGAATCATCGCATGGGATCCTTCACGTATTTCAAGAAATGCAGGAGACCTTGGGCAGATTGTAGATCTGATGGATCAGGGAAAAATCGTAGATATACGAACACACGGACAAAGATTCACCAACTCGCCGAACGAGAAATTCCTCCTGATGATTCTGTGTTCTCAGGCAAAGCTCGAAAACGATCATAAGGGAGAAAATGTAAAGCGAGGTCTGCGTGCAAAATGCGAGCAAGGATTCAGACCTGGAGTATCACCACTCGGATACATACATGACAAGTATGCAGACAAAGGACAAAAGCGAGTGCTGATTGATCCAGAGCGAGCACCTGTTATTAAAGAGATGTTTGAAAAGGTGGCATATGAGAATTGGAGTGGTAGAGATTTACTGACATGGCTCAATACAACAAAGAACTTCACTACACGATCAGGAAAGCGGATTGTACTCAGTGCTATCTACACAATATTGAAAGATACCTATTACTACGGAGAGTTTGAATATCCTATAGGAAGCGGAAAATGGTACAGGGGTGCGTACGATTCAATCATCACTAAAGAGCTGTATCTAAAAGCACGAGCAAATCTAACAGCTCCCGCACGAAGGCATCCCGGAACCAACGAGTTCGACTTTACCAGAATGTTTTACTGCGGAAAATGCGGATCAGGTATTTGTGCCGAGGAGAAGTTCAAACACTGCAAGAACGGTAATACACACAGATATGTATACTATCACTGTACACATTCAGCTGATAGGTACTGCAAGGAAGGAGCTTTGCGAGAAGAAGAATTATTGAACCAACTTCTAGGATTAATAGATAAGATAGATATCGACGAGATTGGAATGAGGCAGAAAATCGAGTACGAGATCGGCAAATACCGGCAGTTCAGCTATACGGTATTGGGGAAAGAAACTGAGTTTGATAACCGACCGATTGAGGCGGATATACGAAACTACGCAAAGCACGTACTCAGAAACGGTACACGAGATGAAAAGCGAGAATTGCTGAGTTGTCTGAGAGGAAGGATTGAGATAAAGGATAGGGAGATTTCGTTAAAAATAACGAGTTAAATAATGTACTACAAATTATTCTCTCTGTGATTATTCAGAAGATCAGTCAAATGTTTTTTTGTAACTTTCGCAACATCACCCTTCCAACTAGAAGCACTTGAGATGAAGTAAGCTACCACAGATGAAGCTGAATCTGCGCCATACATATCATCAAGAGTATCTATACTAAGCATAGGTTCAAGATAAGTCTTAGGTACTCGACCTTGCTTACTCCAATCGTCGATAATGAATTGAGCTATTTCACATATCTTCATATTAGACAGTTTTGTCAGTATTGGAGTGGGATCAAATTTCACTTTAGGCGCCCTAGTTATTACTCGATCAACCATCACAATAGGATCTTTCGACATTGGAGACAAGTATGGAAAATCATTTGAAATAATCCCGAGATGTTTATAAATACGGTGACGAATAAAAATTGGTACAAGTAAAATATTCTGTTCAAACTGAGGTTGTTTTAATACATACTCATTAACAAATAAGCTGAACACTTCCAAATATTTTTCTTCACCCAACTTAGCTAATGCCGATAGTTCAGCAATACCTCCAACAAAGAAATTTATTGTTGCAAGATTTTTATAGAGATATTCCAAGAGGTGACCATTTCTTAATTTTATAATTGTCTCTACTCCCGTGTAGTTTGCCCATACTCTAAATTCATATAAGAAATCAACTAAAGACATATGATGTCCCTTGTTATCCTTGGATAATCTCTTAAAGGCTTTAGCAACATCATTATTAATATCCTTTAGTTTCTTACTGTGATCACGAGGGTAAGATGCGTATTCAAAATCACAATGAGGTGGGTATTTGGTAGGTCCACTGTTTTGAGATGAAAGGAAAAATGGATAGAAAAGAGAATGCTTCTTTAGCTTATCTAAAGTGCCATTTGTAAATATATTAGTAGGTTTTCGATGCTGTCTTGTGTTTATATTTTGCTCAAATAGAAATGCTAACGAATTGGTATATTCATAAATTGAGTAATAGGTTTGCGTAATATTCCATGACACAGCAGTTGCATCAGCCACAGATCCCTTTATTCTCGTCCCGATACTTAAGAAATCAGTACTTAGTGGCACACTACGTGCAAGTTCGTTATACCAACCCTTCTGTAAGTGAAAAATTACTTTTGAATCGTTTCCACTTGTGCCGATTTGTTGTGCTAATTTCTCTAATGAAAATTTATTTTTAATAATGAAATTTTGAAAAAGAACATCTAGACGATATCTTTTTCTTTTTATGTCTTCCTTGTCAGAATAATAGAGTTTGATAAGCCAAGAGTACCTATCAAGAAAATCATGAAATGGATGATAATTTATTAATTCCGTGCAGTAGTCGTAATAATACGATGGATTAAAATCTAAAACTTTTTCCTTATATTCAGGATGTTCCGATAAAACTTTAAGTTTTTGTTGTCCTTCAAAATCAATAAGTACTCCCATTCCTTGTCTGCTTAAATCTGATGCATGAATATACCGACCTTTAATCAGTTTTTGTATGTAGCTTTTTGAGAGCTTGTATTTTTTTACAGCATCCTCAAGTTTTATACTTTCTTGTCCAAAATAATCTCCCCACATTTCTTTATTATATCTTTTTTATAAATATTCTCTGAGTAAAGAATCGTTTAATCACTATTGATCCAGAAACACAAATGACCACCCGTTCAGGTGGTCATTTGTGTTTGATGACGCGAACAGGTCGCTTTCACCAAAATAATCTGCTCCGGTGGTAGGACTCGAACCTACGACCAACCCGTTACGTTTTATTCCTCTTGTTTCCAAAAGGGACGGACTATATCATCGCCCTCCATCATTGGGTGGGGCGCAAGGCGCTTCGTTCCTCGACTAAGTCTCGGAACTACTCCCCGAAGGGATAGTCTCTGAACCTTTCCCGCGCTTACGCTTGGGACTTGGCTGCTGATTGCCCGTTCCGCTAATTGGCGGAGTGAGGGTTTCCAGCAATTCACCTTGTGTTTCGACCCGAGTTACCTCGAGAAGCTGCTGTATGCCTGCATGGATCTCTCTGTGACAATTGGCGCATACCAAAACACACTTGTCGATTTCAGTGCGGATCTTTTCCCATGACCTCGTCAAGCCTTTGACAGACAGGCCGAAGTCTTTCTTGGTCGGATCCGTGTGATGAAATTCGAGCGCGTCTGGACAGCGATCATAGCCGCAAAGCATGCATTTGCCGCCTTTGTATTCACGAGCCTTTCGCCTCAACTCCTTTCGTCGTCGAGTCACGGCCTTGCGCAAATACTCAGCGCGGTCTGCATATGTGCGTTTGTCTGACACGGCTTTGATTGTATCAGAAACGTCAACAGCGGGCCGCTCTACCGACTGAGCTACACCGGAATGTATGTCATTGTGAATGGAACAAGGACCTTGCGAATATACCACATTTGCTCGGCGTAATCAAAGATTGGTATACTGGAGAGGAACGAGGCCCGCGTCCGCTTATCAGGATCATCAGCAATGCCTATGAATACCAATATCAAGACCACCAACATCACCCTGACCGACGCGATCGCCGCCTATGTGACCAAGAGGCTCACCAAGGCCGAGAAGATCCTCGAGACGGATACGTCCGTACAGTGCGATATCGAGCTGGCGCGCACGACCGCGCATCACAACAAGGGCGACATCTTCAAAGCTGAGGCGCATATCGTCGGCAACGGGATCAACGTCTACCACTCCTCAGAAAAAGAGGACCTCTATGCGGCCATCGACGAGATGCGCGATGGTGTACTCCGTGAATTGAAATCCCATCGATCCAAGAATATGTCGCGCATCCGCAGGGGAGGTGCGGCGATCAAGAGCATGATGCGCGGACTGTGGCCGGGGAGGAGATAGGATGATATACTATCGTTATGCAGGGAACATTCTTCAGCATGAGGAGCGCGCGTCAACCGATCAACTCTACACTCGTAGGCATCTTTCTCGCCTCATGGTGTCTGTGGACCGTTATCTACTATGTCAATCAAAGCGTCGACAAGGTCAGCGCGGCATACGAAGCACGGCAAACGGCTCAGGATACTAGATACTAGTAACTAGAGAGGCGCAAGGCCGGCATCTTTTCTAGCCTCTAGTTTCTCCGTATCCATTGGTGAAGTCAGTGTACGTCATCTCCTTGCCGCCCTCGGGTATGACATTTTCGATGGTCAATTTGCCGTCGGCGAATGAAGCGGCTGTGACTTTCACGCGCATGTCCGCGCCACCCTTGGAGATCATGAAATACGCCTGTGGCCACTGGTGATATGCCTGGATCTTGCGGAAATTGGCGTATGAATCTCCGGAGAGGTCGATGAGTCCGTCCTCTTTGCGAGTCTTTTTTGTATAGGTTGCGACGCCGTGATCCTGTTCCCGCTCTCGTATCGCTCCGGATACCCACCCAGGCATAGTCTCCGCCAGCAACTGAGCGCCTTCGCGAGCCATGTGCTCCTCGAATCTCTCATACGTCGGCCACTCGCCGAAGGCGCTCGATACGTCTACATCTCGCTGTGCCACGATCGGTCCATGATCCATCTCTTCATCGATGCGCATGATGGTCACACCGGTCTGTTTGACGTCATCGAGCATGGCTGCCTGCAGAGGAGATGCGCCGCGATAACGGGGGAGCAGTGAAGGGTGGATGTTGAGCGTTTTGTGCGCGGGCAGATCGATCAAGGCTTTGGGCAATATTTTTCCATAGGAAGCGACTATGAAAATTTCCAATTTCCAATTTCCAATTTCCAATCCTTCAACGAATCGATCATCGAGACGATCTGGAGTGAGTACGGATACGT
The DNA here is from genome assembly GCA_964543075.1 of uncultured Candidatus Saccharibacteria bacterium. GTDB lineage: Bacteria > Patescibacteriota > Minisyncoccia > Phycocordibacterales > PALSA-1337 > C7867-002. The sequence goes on from CAZIVT010000008.1 coordinate 21,984, forward strand.
CATGATCGATCGCCCACGCCTTTACCACATTTGGCGTCATGACCAGTTTTCTGCCTTGCGGCTTGTCTGGCGTCGTGACGATCAGAGCCGGCTTGAAACCGAGCTTGTCCAATTCATCGAGGACGTATATGGAAAATTGCGATGAGCCGAAGAAGACGAACGGAGGAAGGGTCTTGTTATCAGGATGTGTGTCCATAATTTCTAATTGACCTAATTGATCTAATTATTCTAAAAATCAGCGCACAGAAATCAGATCAATCGAGAATTTGTTCATTTACCCTGCAATTCCTTGATCTCTTCCTCCGTCATCTCCCAGACCTGGTCGGCTTTGTCGATGAAGAGCGTCCCTTCGAGATGATCGGTCTCATGCTGGAAGATCTGCGCGAGGAGCCCGGACGCGCCGCGCTCGAAGCGCGCGCCCTTCTCGTCGTAGGCGCGGATGCTGGCTTTGACTGATCGTCTGACTTTGCCATAGAGCCAGCGAACGGAAAGGCATCCTTCCTCCATCTCGTCTTTTTCGCGCGAGAGCTTGAGTATCTCCGGGTTGATGAAGACGAGCGGACCGCCTGGGCCATTATATGACTTGTCCGCCTGTTTGAGCAGATCTCCGGATACGACGAATATCCGCAGTGGGACGCCGATCTGCGGCGCGGCGATGGCGACGCCGTCCTTCTGTGTCGCCATAGTGGCGACCATGTCGGCGATGATGCCGTCGATCTCGGGTGTGCCGATCTCGGATACGGGCACTTCCTTTGCGACACCGCGTAGGATCGGATGTTCGCGCTGTAGGATGTCTCGGATCATGGGGAGACTATAGCAAAAAAGAGGGAAATTACAAAATAGAAAAGGGTGGTTGTGAATATTTAATTGTGTATAATCTTAGCGTGGTATGACAATGAACTAAATTACCTCACCCCTACAACAAACTCTCCGGATCGACTTTGACCTTGACATCAGGTGGGAGCGAGCGGAGGACTTTGACGATCTCCGAGTGAGGCCAACTGCCCTGGGGCAAGGTCAGGAGGCCATGGATGACCGAGCGACCCTGCGATCCAGTGGTGAAAGCGGGGAAGATGTCGAGCTCGCGCGGCGCGAGCATGTCACGGACTTCGGCCATGCGCGCGGCGATGGCGTCCTTGGAGCCCTCGATCGTGATCTTGATCAGCGTCGAGAAGGGCGGATACGAGAATCGTTTGCGGTCTTCGAGCGTCGTCCGGTGGAAATCCGCGAGGTTGCCCTTGAGCGCGTAGGCGAATACCGGCTCCGAAGCCATGCGAGTCTGCACGAGGAACGTGGTGCGTGCGGCGGCACGGAGGCGGACGAGCATGTGCATGGCCTTTTCCGATATCCTGAAATCGGGCAAAGCGAAAAGAGAATCGAGCGACGCTACGGCGATATGGTCCAGTTTGTCGGGTAAATGGGGCAAGGCCATCTCTGTGCCGAGGAGCACGCTACCCGGCTTGGATCGGAAGCGTTCCACGATGTCCGTCGCTCGCTCGCCGGATCCGCTGTCTGCATCCAGTCTGAAGACGTCCATGCCCGGGAATCTCTCGCCGATGAGCTCCGCGACCCGTTCGATCCCGATACCCAATGGCGTCAGTCGCCAACCGGCACAGGTAGCGCATGTCTCATCGGCGCTCCGGCGCTCTCCGCATGAATGGCACATGAAGAACCGCTTGTTCGCGTCGGAGGCGTGGAGGGTCACCGGCTTGGCGCAGGTATGGCACCGCACTACCGTCTCGCAGTCTCCACAGACGGTGATCGGCGAGTGTCCGCGTCTGATAGCGAGGATGAACAAGTTGGTGCTCTCTTCCTGGTTGCGTCGAATGAGCCCTTCGAGCTCCGGCGAGAGGACGCGGAAGGGGAGCGTTTCGGATGACGCCTCGGTCGATGCGCGTTCCGGATCAGCACCATCGATCCGCGACGGAGCCCCATGCTTCATGTCTACGAGCATATCCGAGGCCGATGACAGCGATCGCCACTTGAATGGGGATCCGACGGAGATGTCATGATCATTGGCGCGCGACAACGTCTCGGTGCGCAGGAATATATCGGATCGATAGACGGTCATACCGCTTTCGAGAGCGATGCGTTCGAGCGCGTGACGGGCATCGACGAACGGGTGCTTGAGCCCCGTCCAGCCGCGGCTATTCTCGCGTTCGATGATGAGTGCCCGTATATCCTGTCGAGGCAAGACGGAGAATGACCCGGTCGCGACCACGACCACTGGATGCGGCTCTTCGGCGAGCCGATTCCAGGTCTCGAGGATCTGTTTCTTGGTCATGCTCCCGTTGAGAGAGAACATGTATCCCTCGATGCCCTTGGTCAGAGCCGCGGACATCCGTCTGACGTCTTCGACCGTGGGTACATAGACGACGATAGAGCGTTTGCGCGCGAACTCCTGTCTGATCAGACTGCGCCACGAGCTCAACCGATCGTCGTCATCGCCTTGCACGGCATAGACATGGGATGGGGAGACGACCGGATCGACGGTCTCTTGGGGAAAGGTCATGCCTTTGAGCTTGCCGAGATTGGACAGGATGCCGTCCGATATGAGCGCGTCCATGATCGCTCCGGCGCTCGCGGCGTAGTATTCGGCGAGCGCGGCGCAGGAGCGCACGAATGACGCGGGCAGGAATCGCCCGGCCTTGATGCGGCCGAGCTTCTTGAGCGGATACGGGGCCTTTCTGATCTCCGCCTTGATGTCGACTGCCGGTCGAGATGATATGACCAGCGCCGAGACGTTCTTGGAGCGGATGGGGACGGAGACAATGGCACCGACGGGCACCTCCGCGGCGGTGAAATACGAGAGTTCATCGAGCCCCTTGGCGCGCGATATGGGGATGACGGTGATGATGTTCATGGACGGCTTCTTTGTCGTCATGGCTTATTTATACCGCATTTTTGCCGTTGCCGCGTCTTGACTATATCGGAATATGTTATCTTGTCTTTGATTTGTCCAAAGCCTATAAACCGAGTAAAATAGGGGTCACTCCATATGAATAAGCAATTCGACCGGTGGAATGAGAGCAAAAATACCATTCTCGAAATATATGAGTAAAAATATGAAGACCCCCTTTGAGGAGGTCTCCGAGGCCGAAGCCAATGTGTGCACCGAGGCTAGAGCCAGAGTGCATACCAGAAGTATAGAGGATGACATCCTCTTGTCAAGATTCTTCGGCGATCTGTATCCATATCGTATCCGAATCGCATTACAATCATGAACTCTTTCCAGAAGAAAACCAAACCGTCATTCCGTATCCGAGGCCTCGGCGACGCGCGGACGCTCCGCGGGACCGTGCGCGTCAATGGCGCCAAGAATGCCGCGCTCAAGGCTATGGCCGCGGCCGTGCTCTTCGACGGGCCGGTGACGCTCCAGAATATTCCGGAGACGGCAGACATCGTGACGCTCACGAGCATTCTGGAGAAGTTGGGGGCACAAATCAAACTCAAAACTCAAATTTATCCCGCCTTGGCGGGAAAGTCAAAAGTCAAAACTATGTCGCAGGGGCAGACGATCGAGATAGATCCGACGGGCATCTCTTCGGCCGATATCGATAAGGACTTGGCCGGAGGCATGCGTGCGTCCGTTGTACTGACAGGGCCTCTCTTGGCTCGTTATGGCAAGGCGTCATTCCCGGCACCGGGTGGATGCGTCATCGGAGCACGTCCGATCGACCTGTTCCTCTCCGCGTATGAGAAGCTCGGCGCGACTGTTGACGAGGGAGAGTGCGTCTACGACATCCGGGGATCGAAGCTTGTCCCGACGGACATAGAGTTCGCGAAGATCTCCGTCGGCGCGACCGAGACGCTGATGATGGCTGCCGTGCTGCTCGATGGCACGACCACGCTCCGCAATTGCGCTCGAGAGCCGGAGATCGTCAATGTGGCTGAGTGGCTCAATGCCTGTGGAGCTGACATATCGGGAGTCGGTACTTCAACTATTACTATCAGAGGGACAGCTGGCAAGCTCCTCTCGCCCAAGATGCCATTCGTCACCATTCCTGACAGAATCGAGGCCGGCAGCTTCCTCATCCTGGCGGCCTTGTGCGGTCAGGATATCACCATCGAAGATTGCGAACCCGCACATCTCGAAGCGCTCGTAGATTTGCTGAAAAAATCAGGAGTTTCGATGGTTATATCCTCATCAGGCGGGCGATCGTCTATCCGGGTGACCAATGACGCTGCTTCACCGCGCACCTTTGCATCTTTTGATATTGAAACGAGAGAATATCCCGGCTTCCCGACCGATCTCCAGGCGCCGATCGTGACGTTCCTCACACAAGCCGAGGGTCGGAGCAGGGTAGTGGAGACTATCTTCGAAGGACGATTCAAATACATCGAGGATCTGATCATGCTGGGCGCCGATATCACGGCCGTCAGTCCGCAGGAAGTCTCCGTCGTCGGGCCGCGTACCTTGAAAGAGTCCGCCGATAGCATCGAGTTGACCGCCCACGACATCCGCGCCGGCTTCGCTGTCGTCCTCGCCGCGCTCTGCGGCGAAGGGAGGTTCGTGGTCAACAACGCGCATCTCATCGACCGCGGCTATGAGTGTCTGGAGGAGCGTCTGCGGGATCTGGGTGCTGATGTGGAGAGGGTATAAAAGCATACCCCGCTTATGATGCGGGGTATGCGGGCCTGAAATGGTTTATCTTTCGATTTACCCAAACAGGATCCACCAGTCGAGAGAATCGACCGTTATATTTTATTCTCAAGCGTGAGGCATTGTCAATCGCTGGGTGGATTTTGGACCTACCCGGAATCGAACCGGGAATATTCGACTGGTAAGATCGAATATTAAAACCATTTTAGGCCCGTCATTCGATGATATATGACAGACCTAAAATCTTGATAAAAAATAGTTAAAATTTTCATAAAGTATTCCTAAAATTCCGATAAAGTCTTCAAAGATCATGAATAGTCAGATACGAAATCATACGAGATTGAACTCACCCCACTTTATGCTATAGTCTCTACTGCTCGAAATGGCGCTTGGAGCGCCTGAAATCCTCATGAATTACTTCTCCCCAAAACTCGGCATAGACCTCGGTACCGCCAATACCCTCGTTTTTGCGCCGGGGAAGGGCATCGTGCTCAACGAACCGTCCGTCGTCGCCATCTCCGAAGTCGACAAGAAGGTCCTCGCCGTCGGCAATGAGGCCAAGGAGATGGTCGGTCGCACGCCCGACAGCATCGTGGCATATCGCCCGATGCGCGACGGCGTCATCGCCGACTATCGCGTGACCGAAGCCATGCTCCGCTATTTCATCGACAAAGCGCTCGGCCGCTGGTCCCTCTTCAAGCCCGAAGTCATGGTCTCCGTCCCGGCCGGCATCACCTCGACCGAGCGTCGTGCCGTCGTCGAGGCCGCTCTGCGCGCCGGCGCCAAGAATGCCTATGTCGTCAAGGAGCCCATCCTGGCCGCCATCGGCGCGGGCATCCCTATCCAGGAGCCGCGCGGCCACATGATTGTCGACATCGGTGGTGGTACCACTGACGTGGCTGTCATCTCGCTCGGCGGTATCGTCTCGTCCACCTCCGTCAAATGTGCCGGCACCAAGACCGATGCCGCGATCGCTGATTATGTGAAGAAGACCTTCAACCTAGCTATTGGCGATCACATGGCCGAGATCATCAAGATCCAGATCGGCTCCGCCATCCCGCTGGAGCAGGAGCTGGCTATGCAGGTCAAAGGGCGTGACTTCATCTCCGGCCTGCCGCGCTCGACCGAGATCAGGACCAATGAGATCGTCAAGGCTATCGCCACTCCGCTCCGCGACATGATCAAAGCGATCAAGGACGTGCTCCAGGAGACGCCGCCCGAGCTGGCTGCGGATATCATCGATCAGGGCATCACGCTGACCGGCGGATCATCCCTCTTGAGGAATCTACCCGAGCTCGTCTACCGCCGCACTGGCGTGAAGGCTCAACTCGCCGAAGAGCCGCTCCTCTGCGTGGCGAAGGGGACCGGTATCGCTCTGGAGCATCTGGATGTGTACAAGAAGACGGTGATGAGCAAAAGATGAAAATTTCAATCCAAAATTCCAATTCATAAGCACAAATGTCCAAATAAGTACCAATGGCTCAAGAAAAAAATACCAAAAAAACATATGATTTGGATGCGCGAACCCTCGAATTCGGTAAGAGAATAGTTCGTCTGGCAAAAGCACTTTCGAAAAACACAATTAATTCTGTGTTAGTGTCGCAAGTGGTCAGATCGGGAACATCGGTTGGCGCAAATTACAGAGAGGCAAATGAAGCTTCAACCAAGAAAGATCTAGTATATCGGATGACTTTGTGCAAGAAAGAAGCTAAAGAGACATTGTATTGGCTTGATATAGTAACCGAAGCAAATAGGGAATTGGAATCTCGAATCAAGCCACTTCGCCAAGAAGCGGGAGAGCTCGTGAAAATATTCGCCGCAATTGTCCTCAAGTCCAAATGAACATTATGGAATTTTATTATTGGTATTTATTTGGACATTTGTGCTTATGAATTGGAAATTACTCAACAATCTCTCCCACCATGCCCATCTCCTCGTCGGTGACAGGGGAGTTCGTGATGACCTGCTGGTCTTCATAGAGAAGAACCATCGTATACCGATCCGCGGCAATCCCGACTTTTTCGATGTGATGCACGAGGCGTTCACGATAGAGGACGCGCGCAATCTGAAATCATCCGCCGAGATGCGACCCGTCAGCCCCGAGGGCAAGAAGATCTTTATCATCACGGCCAATGCCATCACCACCGAGGCGCAGAATGCCTTGTTGAAGCTGCTCGAGGAGCCGCCGGAGTACGCGCACTTCTTCTTGATCGTACCTTCGGCGCATCTGTTGTTGCCGACGGTGAGGTCGCGGATGAAACAGATAACAGATCAGAAAAAAGCGAGTAGGTCGGTAACCAGGAAAGGTGCGGAGGAGAACGCGTCAGATAACCAACTCCTCAAAAGTGTCGAAAAATTCGTCACTTTGAGTCCGGCCAAGAGGCTCGAGGAGGTCAAGAAGCTCGTCGAAGACATTTCCAAGGAGAAGAAGACGAGGCAGGACGCGATTGATTTCTTGGATGCGCTTCAGAGGACTATCCGTGGAGATGACGATATCCGCAGGGTAGACCTGCGGGCTCTCGAAACCATCGAGACCGCGCGAACCTATCTGACCGACCGCGCGCCGAGCGTCAAGATGTTGCTCGAGTATATAGCTTTGAATATATGATATACTGGCTCTATATTAGAAATTAGGTAATTAGAAATTCTCCGACATGTCCTACGACTTCAATCCTTTCAAGAAACAGCTCGCTGGCGCCGAAGAGTGGCTCAAGAAGGAGCTCCAGCAGATCCGTACCGGCCAGGCCTCTCCGGCTGTGCTCGATACCGTCAAGGTCGAGGCATACGGCACGCCCATGTCGCTCAAGGAAGTCGCCAGCGTGACTGTCGAAGGCGCGCGCACGCTCCGCATCTCTCCGTGGGACAAGAGCCAGACCAAGGAGATCGAGAAAGCCATCACCGTCGCCAACCTAGGCCTCTCTGTTGTCGTAGACGATCAGGGCTTGCGCGTCAATTTCCCCGAATTGACCGGTGAGCGCAGACAGCAGATCGCCAAGAGCGCCAAGGAAAGGCTGGAAGAAGCCAAGAAACAGGTGCGTGGACATCGTGATGTCATCATCAAAGACCTCCAGACTCGGGAGAAAGACGGTGCTATGGGCAAGGACGACGCCTTCCGCGCCAAGAACGACGCCCAGAAGTTGGTCGATGACGCTAACAAGAAGCTGGAAGAGTCGTTTGCCAAGAAAGAGAAAGAGATCCTCAGTTAATAACCAATTATCAATATACAATGATCAATCCAGATAGCCGTTTTGATCATTGCATCATTGACAATTGATCATTTCACTATGACCGCTCTCATATTTATAATCGTCCTGGCCGTCCTGATCTTTGTCCATGAACTAGGACACTTTTTGGCCGCGAGATTATGCGGGATACGCGTAGACCAGTTCAAGCTCGGCTTTGGACCCAAGATCGTGCGCTGGACCAGAGGGGAGACAGAGTACGGCATCAACCTCATCCCATTTGGCGGCTTCGTCAAGATACACGGAGAGAATCCCGACGATGAATCTACGCAGGGTGCTGATGCCGCGCGCAGCTTCGTCAACAAATCCCGCTGGAAGCAAGCGCTGGTGCTCGTCGCTGGCGTCGGGTTCAATTTCATATTCGCATGGCTGTTGTACGTCATCGGATTCATGTCAGGTATGACAGTGGTTCCTGATGACTTTTCGAAATACGCCGATCGTATGGAGCACGAGCGCATCATGATCACGTACGTGTCGCCAGACTCTCCCGCCGCTACTGCAGGATTCAAGCCTGGAGATGTCATCGATGCTGTGACGGGATCTATGCCGACATCCGAGGATCCTCGAACCATCCAGGACATCCAGGAGTTCATAGACCTGAGCGGTTCAGGAGGAGGGGAGAAGATCGACTTTTCGATCAGCCGTCCTGATGGGCACGTCTCGATATCCGTCGTACCGGCAGAGGGCTTAGTCGAAGGCAAGCACGCTATCGGCATCGGCATGCAGGAGGTCTCCGATCTCAGGTTGCCGGTGATCTCGGCCATCGTCGAGGGTTTCCGCTATATGATCGTCATGACGCGCGAGACGGTGGTCGGTCTCGGTGGATTCCTCATCAATATCTTCCGCGGCACAGCTGACTTTTCTGATGTCGCTGGTCCTGTGGGCATAGCGGGCATCGTAGGGGACGCGGCCAACCTGGGTTTCGTCTATCTCCTCATGATCACCGCGCTCATATCTATCAATCTCGGCGTCATCAATCTGATTCCGTTCCCGGCTCTCGACGGAGGGCGATTGCTCTTTGTGGCCATCGAGGGCGTCATCCGGCGACGCATCCCCATGAAGGTCGCCAACACTGTCAACGCGGTGGGCTTCATCCTCCTCATGATCCTCATGGTCGTCATCACATACAAGGATGTGGCGCGACTGTTCAGGTAGAAACCCTGCGTTCATACAAGTGAGCAGGAGATCTGGACAAGAAAAAACTGCAGGCCAGGGTGTGGCCTGCAGCGGTACAGATATCATCGTGCCAATATCTTTTTGAGGGTGGTGTAGATTTACCTTTGAATCCGAACGCTTGTATGATTAAAAATCATGAAAACGT
>CAZIVT010000009.1:0-30194 GCA_964543075.1 uncultured Candidatus Saccharibacteria bacterium
TAAGGAGAGATTATTAACTTAACTCAGGTGTTCGGATTCGGGGGTGTGGGTAGGCAGATAGTTCGACATGAATGATAGCATATATGTGTGCATAAGTCAAGTGTTACCGTCCTGAGAAAGAGGTACAATGGCTCTATGAAAGACTTGTTGACGTACCTCTCCAAAGGTCGCTTTCCCTATAGACCGCTCATCACGGTATCCCTATCTCGCGATCGGCTGATAGGCAACCTGCGCCAGTTCATCCAGATCGCTCCGAACAGGTCCATCGCGCCCGTGCTCAAGAGCAATGCCTATGGTCACGGCCTTGTCGAAGTCGCGCGCATCCTCGCGCACGAACGCGCCATGATGCACCGAGATGGGAACGGGTCCATCCCCTTCTTCGTGATCGACTCATATTTCGAAGCGGTCGCTCTGCGCGCCGCAGGCGTGAAGGATCCCTTGCTCGTCATCGGATATACGAGACCGGAGACGATAGCTCGGGCGCGTCTCAGAGACGTCTCATTCGCTATCAGCACCATCGAGACCCTGCGAGCCATCGCTGCTTTTCAAACTTCGATCATGTCTACGACGAGATCGATCTTCAGCCTTCGACCTTATCGTCGCCGTATTTCCGTGCATCTGAAGATCGACACCGGCATGCGGCGCCAAGGCATCATGCCGGACGAGCTCGACGAGGTCGCCGACATCACCAGCATCAATCCTTCCCTCCTAGTGACAGGCGTCTGTTCCCATTTTTCTGACGCAGACAATGATGACCCATCGTTCACCGAGTCGCAGATACACGAGTGGAATACGATAGCGCATCAACTCAAAGAAAAGCACCCCTCTATCGAACATGTACATATCAGCAATACGGACGGTCATCGATTTGTACCTGATGCTGAGGCCACCGTCTCGCGCCTCGGTATCGGTCTGTATGGTCTCATCGACGGCTCGTCATTCTCCCCATCCCTGGATCTCTATCCGGCCATGCGCATGGAGACGATCATCACAGGGGTCAAGACCCTCAAACGGGACGAGACGGTCGGCTACGGCAATACGTTCAAAGCAGATCGCGATATGACGATCGCCACTATTCCGGTCGGATATTATGAGGGCATCGACAGAAGACTCTCCTCTGTCGGCAAAGTGCTCGTCAGTCGCGAGCATGACCTATGCCCGATCGTAGGCAGGGTCAGCATGAATATCACCGTGATAGACGTCTCTCACATCCCCGACGCGCGCATCGGCATGCCAGTGGTCGTGATCAGCGACGAGACGAGCGATCCAAACTCGATCGTCAACATGGCGCGTACCTGTGACACGATTCCCTATGAGATCGCGGTGCATGTGCCAGGACAGTTGAAAAGGTCCGTGATTTGAGGCATAATGCTTTGCAGAGATTCACGGTAAACCACGCATTCACAACAAGAGAAAGGAGTTCTCATGGATGGATTATATATGCTGACATTAGCGACGGTCCTGGTCTTCATCCTGACGACGACTGCCGTATACGCGTCGCTGAACAACCCTCGGTGCCGTCTCCGTTATCGCAGAGGCAGACGACGCCCCGCGCAAAACAGATCGACCTACAGACAGCATCTCCGGCTCACGTTCGAATTCAAAAAGAACGAGCTCGATAGATGGATAGCGGAACATCCCTGCCAGATCGAGAGGAGCAACGACGGACAACGTGTCCTATGGCGGACGATCCTGGCACTGGATAAGTTGCTTCTCGCGACACAAGACAGGCCTCTGCCAGACGACCACGAATTGAGGCGTTGCCTGTGCGATCTGTATGCGATAATCAACTATGATCATGTCCCCTTGCTGGAAGATCGACCTGTCCGTTCCGCACGGAAATAAAGGGCGCTCATACTGCGACGCACGACACGAAGCGAGCCACAATATGGCTCGCTTTTTTATCGTAACGAAAGAGGGCGTGCCGACAGAGCATCCAAGCACAGAGCCATCTATCTTTGGTTCCTGCACTACGAAGCCCGCCGAATGGCGGGGCGAAGTAGTGCGCACCCATACGGGCACGCTACAAAAATATAGTCGCTATGCTCCTTATTTTTGTGCGCAGGGAGGGATTTGAGTCTTACAGACTCGGTACAGGCTTCGCGCCGTACTCGCTACACTCCGTGCGGCATGCTCAGCCTTTTCAAATCCCTCACGCGACGCGCGAAGGCGCGTCGCTCCTGCGCCCACTCAAAAATCCGCTTTCGCGGATTTTTTTCGTGTGCGCAGGGAGGGATTTGAACCCCCGTAGCCCATAGGGCGATGGATTTACAGTCCATTGCAATTGACCGCTCTGCCACCTGCGCATTTTCAAACTACCCCAAACGATGAGGTATGGTGATTGTAGCAGTTTTTCCGTTTAGGACAAGTGGTGGCGCGGCGGGGGCTTACGGCCGATGCCGACGATGACCGAATACAGCCTCCTCCAATCGTCCTGCAGCGCCGAGAGCCGACGGCGGCCTTTCTTGGTCAGATCGTAGGTGCGGATCACCGGCTGATCATCCCCTTCTTCATAGCCGCTGATCACATAGCCCGCCTTGCGGAATTTGCTCAAGAGCGGGTAGATACTGCCAGTAGTGGTCTCATATCCGATCGTGCTGAGGGCTTTGAGCAACTCTTCAACAGAGTGCGTCCTGACGGAGAGCATCTTGAGGGCGATGAGCTCGAGGATGCCTCCGGCAGTGAGATTGAGTTCTGTGGTGATCTTTTGCATGGATGGTCTTGGGTACACATACGGGATGGCATGGGTATTTTCTGACAAGGAGGCGGGCGCGTCAACTGCAAGAAGGAGGTGATTTTGACGTGGCGTTTTTGGGGAAGGCGGCTTCGAGAGAAGGGCGCCGAGAACATCCTCCCCGAACATCGAATTTCGAAATCCGTACAGTCATACGGCACCCTGTGGATAATTTTTGATTCTGAGCCGTGGAATGGCAAAATTATCCCCATTTTTCCAAAATTCCGTACAACCATACGGATTCCGGAAATCGAGTTTCGGGGGAGTATGCCGGGTGCGGGTGCCAAAATAGGAGGTCTATGAAAAAATCACTGTCGTTTCTCTACAGCTACCTCTGTATCCGCAAGGTAGGCAATCTCAAACCGATCTTCACGCTCATCCCGATAGTCATCAGTCTCCTTGCAAGATCCGGGGTATCTTTCTACTAACTGACAAGCTATTTCATCGCCACGCTCGGCATGATGATCGGACTCTCCCCTTTGCGCTTCTTCTTGACATCGAATGTAAACTTATCTCCTTTCATGTCGACCTCGATCGTGCCTCCCTTGGAGACCTGCTGACCGATGAGCAGATTGGCGACAGGGGTCAATATCTTGGTCTGGATGAGGCGCTTGAGCGGACGAGCTCCGTACTGCGGATTGTAGCCTTCCTTGGCGAGATACTCATAGACAGCAGGAGAAAGCGTGAGTTTGATCTGTTTTTCTGCCAGACGAGCGACCACTTGTTCCACCTGGATCTCGACGATGTCGCGTATCGCATCAGGCGACAAGATATCGAATATGATAGTGTCATCCAGACGATTGAGAAATTCCGGCCTGAAGTAATCCTTGAGCGAAGACATGACTTTCTCTTTGGCATCGGCATAGTTCGCGGCATCACGATCGTCGTTGTCGCGCGCGAAGCCGAGCTTTTCCATGCGCTCGATATGCTGTGCGCCGATGTTCGATGTCATGATGATGACCGTGTTGCGGAAATTGACGATGCGCCCCTTGGAGTCAGTCAAGCGGCCGTTGTCGAGGACCTGCAAGAGGACATTGAAGACCTCAGGGTGTGCCTTTTCGATCTCATCGAACAAGATGACCGCATACGGACGATGACGGATGGTCTCAGTGAGGCCACCAGCTTCATCGTACCCCACATACCCAGGAGGCGCGCCGACGAGCTTGGAGACGCTATGCCTCTCCATGAACTCGGACATATCGACGCGCACGAGCGCCTTGTCGTCATTGAAGAGGAACTCGGCGAGAGCCTTGGTGAGCTCGGTCTTCCCCACGCCAGTAGGACCGAGGAAGATGAATGAGCCGATCGGCTTGTTGGGGTCGGCGATGCCTGCGCGCGATCGGCGGATAGTATCGGCGATCTTTGAGACTGCCTCATCCTGACCGACGATGCGGCGCTTGAGCTCATCCTCCATGCGGGAGAGCTTGACTGCTTCAGACTCGAGCATGCGCGAGACTGGTATGCCTGTCCAGCGAGATACGACGCCGGCGATGTCTTCGGCGGTGATCTCCTCCTTGAGGATGCGACGAGATGACTGGAGCTTCTTGAGACGCTTGGTCTTTTGCTCGAGCTCTTTCTCGAGAGTGGGGATGCGGCCATAGCGGATCTCAGCGGCACGAGCCAGATCTGAGCGAGATTCGGCCATCTCTGCTTCGACGCGGATAGACTCGAGCTCTTTCTTGATGCGTTTGAGGTCGGTGATGGTCTCTTTCTCATTGGACCACTTGAGCTCCAGCTCGGCGGTAGACTCCTTGAGATCGGCGATCTCTTTCTCGATCTTCTGCATGCGGCCCTTTGCCTCCTTGCTGGTCTCCTTTTTGAGCGCCTCTCTCTCGATCTCCAATCTCATGATCTTGCGTCGAGTCTCCTCGAGCTGGGGCGGCATGTTCTCGAGCGATATGCGTAGCGACGAAGCGGCCTCATCGACGAGGTCGACGACCTTGTCCGGCAAAAAGCGGTCAGTGATATAGCGACTCGCGAGATTGACGGCGGCGACGATGGCGTCGTCGGTGATGCGTACTCCATGGAAGAGCTCGTACTTCTCCTTGACGCCTCGTAAGATAGCGATAGCGTCATCGGGTGACGGCTCCTGCACGTAGACAGGCTGAAAACGACGAGTCAACGCAGGGTCCTTTTCGATATGTTTCTGATACTCCTTGAGCGTAGTCGCTCCGATGGCACGGAGCTCGCCACGCGCGAGTGCTGGCTTGAGCATGTTGGACGCGTCCATAGAACCCTCGGAGGCGCCGGCGCCTACGAGAGTATGTATCTCATCGATGAAGAGGATGATCGATCCTTCAGATTTCTCTACTTCCTTGAGGATATTTTTCAGGCGTTCCTCAAATTCGCCGCGATACTTGGTGCCAGCGATCAGCTGACCGAGGTCGAGCGAGACGAGCTCCTTGTCCTTGAGCGACTCGGGAACGTCGCCCTGAGCCATACGGAGCGCCAGACCCTCGGCGATGGCCGTCTTGCCGACACCAGCTTCGCCGATGAGGATGGGGTTGTTCTTGGTGCGACGAGAGAGGATCTGGATGATGCGCATGATCTCGCTATCGCGGCCGATGACAGGATCGAGCTTGTTCTCCCGAGCCAAGCGGGTCAACGAGCGAGCATACTTGTAGAGCGTGCGGAGCTTCTTGGGCTCATCCGCGGCTGACTGAGGATTGGCGCGGAGATCATCGATGACTTTGACGGCGTGCTCGCGGTCTATCTTGAATCGAGAGAGCACATCGCGAGCGATACAAGGGACATCGAAGATGGAGAGGAAGAGGTGCTCGGTGGAGATGAACTCGTCCTTCATCGCCGCGGCGACTCGTACCGAGTTGTCCAGGATCTGCGCGAGATCCGGTGTGAGGTATATCTGATATGACGGCGAGAGCACGTTGGAGCCATCGGGCGCCTCGATCTGCTCGAGCACGATGTCGGTGAGCATAGGAGTATCGATCTCCATCTTGTCGAGGATAGATATGACCATGCTCTCATCCTGGAGGATGAGCGAGCATAGGAGGTGCCCAGGATTGACATGATTCTGGCCGCGCTCGATGGCGAGCTCATGCGCACGACGCAGGGCTTCACGGGCCTTCGTAGTGAGTTTGTTCATTGGAGGCATGAGCGTATATTACTACAAAAATACGCATATAGTCAACAAAAAGCGCCGGCGCATCCTATGAACAAGGATGGCCGGCGCGGTGAGCTACTGATCGGATGCCTCAGGACACGAGGACAGGAGCTCGGTGGAGCGATTTGTACTCGGGGTCATTCCATGACGACTCATGACCAACGCTCAGACCTCCATCGCTATAGAGCGAGACCTGGTATCCCACATAGGTGAACACCTGGATCAATAGACGATCGACCGGCGATGTCAGATCCATCCTTCTCATCGGATGGGTCTCTATGCGCGGTTCGAGCGGTCCCGCGTCAGTCATCTGGCTCATCACGCTCCCCACAGAGCATGGGAAGAGGTTGGTGCTGATCAGAAGATGCGTCACGCGGTAAGGATCCGTGAGATCGGGCAGTAACACGGTCCGTTTGCCATACTGGAGGCGATGTCCGCCCGAACGAGCGGGTAGATCTACTGGAGAGACGACCTGCAGGATGGATCCGTCCGATGTCGGACGGTGCCACCGAGTGCTCGTCAGGTGAACTATGAACAGTCCTGTATCACCCAGCTCAGCCACGACGGCATCAGTGAAGTGCGAGTCTTCGATCTTGAGCGACCGATGCGTGGTCGTCCTACCGAACTGGTGGATAGTGCGAGCGAGGATTTCATTGAAGGGATTTGTGAGGACAATTTGACGACTCTCTGTCGGGTAATTATTCATATCGTATCGAGGGGGTCTTGTTTTCAATAGTACATCCGGCCACGGATATACAGCAGGCTTCCTTTCCTTTCTCTACCAAAAAAGATAATACGTAAAGTATAATTTGTCAATACCCCCTATTTTGCCACTTTGATCGCCTCGTCGAACTGGATAGAAAGCAGGCGCGACGCGCCATCAGACGACATGGTGACGCCATAGAGCACGCCGGCGCGCGACATGGTCTCGCGATTGTGGGTGATCAGGATGAGCTGAGAATGCTCAGATAGGCTCTCGATCATATCGCCATACTTCTTGCTGTTGGCCTCGTCGAGGGCGGCATCGGTCTCATCGAGGATGATGAATGGCGGCGGATTGACCTGCGATACCGCGAAGAGGAGCGCGATGGATGTGAGCGCCCGCTCGCCGCCAGAGAGCATCATCAAGCCCTTGATCTTCTTGCGCGGCAAGCTGACGTTGACATCGAGGCCTTCGGGCCCGTCATCATTCACGCTATTTGTATCATTCGAATCCATCCGCCCTTCTTCGCTCTGAATCGAGCTTCGAAGGGCAAGCATACTGGCATCGATACCACCGTCTGAAAGCAATTCGCTCAAGTCTTCCGCATCGCTCTTCTTCTTGCGCTTCTGCTCCCTGACCACGACGAGCTCCGCTCTGCCGCCACCGAACATGAGCGCGAAGAAGCGCTGGAACTCGGTGTTGATCTTGAGGATGCCAGCTTTGAACTCGTAGTCGATGCGCATGTCGAGGTCGGCGATCAGCGTCAGCATCTCCTTCTTGGCTCTGTCTAGATCATCCAGCTCGCGCGCCAGGAACACATCACGCTCCTCGGTCTCCCGATACTCCTTCATGACCTCTGCCCCACCGGAGCCACCGGAGTCTTCGAGGCGGATCTTGAGCTTTTCGATCTGCTTGTAGCGCGATCCTTGCGCCTGCAATCTTCCGGCATCCTGCGAGTCTTCTTGAATCTGACCGTACTGGACCGCTTCTCTGCCGGCGATAGACGCGGCTTCGCCGAGCTCGCGCTTGAGGTCCTCCTCCCTGCGCGCGATGACGGCGAGCGATGCCTTGAGCCCCTCGACTGTATGCCTGACTTCGTTCTGACGCGCGATGATGCGGAAGACGTCTTTCTCGGCATCGCGGTTAGTGTCCTTGTCGCGCTCGATAGCGGCCTTGACGTCCTCATATCGGCGAGCGAGCGCGGCTTCTTCGGCGGCGGCAGAGGCGACCTTGGTCTCGAGCCGCTCGCGATCCTTGGTCAATGCGGCGATCTCATGCTCCGACTCGCTGATGAAAGCAGAATCAGTGCTCGAACGATGGCTGGCGATGAACGATCGCAGGGCCGACACCACTTCGACGAACAGCTTTCTGACGTCATCGATAGACTTGAATCCTTCGATGGTCTCCGTGACCTTCTCGACGTCTTTGAGATACACCGTCCTCGATTCTTCATTCCGGATCCTTTCCTGCTCTTTCTCTATGGCGCGCTTATTGGCGGAGATCTCCCCTTCGATGCGACCCAGCTCCCGAGCGACCTGATCCTTGTCAGCACGCACGGCGGAGAGCTTGCTTTCTATCGCGATGAGGTCATCGCTCTTCTTGTCCTTGTTCTTGGAATCAGTGAGGATCTTCCTGGCGCGATCGAGCTCCTGTTCCAGCGTGGCGAGCTCACTGGCCGGTCCGGCCACGTCCCGCTCCAGGCGTCCGCGCTCGGACGATAGATGCGCCTTCTCGTGCGCGAAATACTGCTGATACAGGCCTATGAGCTCACGGCGCATCTCCTCAGCCTTCTCGACCTTCTCGACCTGCTTCTTGAGGAACCTGAGGTGCGGCGCGATCTCCCTGCGTAGAGACTGGACGCGCTCCATGTTCTCATCAGTCTTTTCCAGTTTGCGTACGCTCTCGAGCTTCTTCCACTGATAGATCTTGAGCCCCAGGGCATCCTCGATCATCTCACGTCGTTCGCGAATAGAGGCAGAGAGGATGCGATCGGCCTCGCCCTGGGAGATGATGTGGTGGCCGGTCGCGCCGATATGCGCTGAGGCCAGGAGCTCGACGATGTCTTTGAGGCGGACATGACTGCCATTGAGGAAATATTCGTTGGTATTGTCGCGATGCACGACGCGCTCGATGGAGACCTCATCAAAATCGATCCCCGAGAAGAGACGGTCAGAATTGTCGAAGACGACCTTGGCGCTGGCGCGGTTGGCGCGACCAGCGGCGGCCGGCCCGTCTCCCCCGCCGTTCCAGATCATGTCTTCGCCGCGCTTGCCGCGCAGAGACTTGATCGACTGCTCGCCGAGCACAAATCTGAACGCCTCGGCAGTATTGGACTTGCCGGAACCGTTGGGACCAACAATGGCGGTGATGGGGGTCGTGAACGTCAATCCAGACTTCTTAGCGAAGGATTTGAAGCCGCTCAATTCCAGGCTCTTGAGATACATGGGGGGTATTTTAGCATTAAAAACTCTAAATTCTAAACACTAAATCCTAGACAAGCTCGAAATTCAAAATCCAAAACCGGCTTTATGCTTTGTGATAAAATCATCACCATGGCGACACCGGAAAAACAAAAAATTTACGATCTCGACGAGCGGACCTTCAGATTCTCACGTCAAATCCGTATTTTTGTGCGTGATTTACCTAAGACGACTTCAAATATCTCTGACATCAAACAACTCATACGGTCGTCTGGATCGATCGGTGCAAATTACCTCGAAGCAAGCGAATCATTGAGCAAGAAAGACTTCGTTATGAGAATCAAGATTTCGCGCAAAGAAGCAAAAGAGAGTATCTATTGGTTGCGCCTGCTTGAAATACAAACAAAGTCGCTAGAAGATGTACGTAAAAGTCTAGTTCAAGAAGCCACGGAGCTCATGAAAATATTCGGATCAATAATAACAAAAGCTGGCCCTTAAGTTTTAGGTTTGTTTAGTGTTTAGAGCTTAGTGTTTAGAGTTTACTCCCTACCACCCTTTCTCCTCCAGTGCCTTCTCCGCCGCCTGCTGTTCGGCCTCCTGCTTGGACATGCCCGTTCCAGTGGCGATCTGGACATCCTTGAGGAAGACACCGAGCGTGAACGTCTTGTCATGATCGGGTCCGATCTCCTTGAGCGTCTTGTATGTCGGGGTGATCCCCGCTTTCTCTTGAGCCTTCTCTTGGAAGCGGCTCTTGGCGTCGATCCAGAGGCGCTTGCTGACGATCTCTTCTATGTCGATGAAGTCGAGGACATGGTCGGATATGAAATTGGCGGCGGCATGGTACCCCTGATCCATGTAGATAGCGCCGATGAGGGCCTCGACGGCATTGGCTAGGATGACGGAACGAGCACGACCGGTGTCCTTGGCTTCGCCTTTGGAAAGCAGCATGAACTCGTTGAGACCGATGTGCTCGGCGACCTTGGTCAGCGAGACGGTATTGACGATGGCTGAGCGATACGCGGTCAGCTCACCCTCCTGCTTCTGCGGATATTTGAGGAAGAGGAATCCCGTCACGGCCAGCTCGAGCACCGCGTCACCGAGGAATTCCAAGCGCTCGTTATGCTCCATACCGGCGCTCTTGTTCTCATTGAGGTACGAACGATGCGTCACCGCCGTGCGCAAAAAAGAGATGTCGTTGAAGGCGACATTGATCTTCTTGGCGAGCTTTTCGAGAGAAGAGTGCATAGCAAAGATTTATGATTTAAGAAGTACGATTTAAGAAGGTCTTTGACTTGGTTATAAGGCCCTGAAGAAGTCGGTGTGTAATGTTAGCTTTTCCGGCTAAAGTTTTCATATCATTAGCACTTAAATAACCCACATCCCTAGCAATAAGTATATGATTTTTAAGTTCAGTTAGGGAACCTTGCGACATATAGTAAAATCTTAATTTTTCTTTATAGCCTTGTCTACCAAAACCTTCTGCGACATTCGCTGTAATAGATGAAGCCGCTCTTCTCATTTGGTCAACTAAGGAATATGTTTCTTCCTTTGGAAATTTTTTCGTTACCTTATAGATTAACACGACAAGTTCGTGACCTTCTTTCCATGTCTTCAAGTCCGTAAATGATTTTATCTTCTTCTGATCTTCCATTCCTAAATCTTAAATCGTACTTCTTAAATCTACTCCCTTCCGCTTACCAATGTCACCGCCTTGGTAACTATCGGCAGGATATCGTTGTAGAAATTGAGCTCGAGGATATCCGCCATCTTGAACCATTTGGCGTCGTCGAGGCCGGGCTTCTTGGCGAGAACCAGATCGACAAACGATGCTTCTGCGAGATAATAGTGCACCTGCTTCCTGATCTTGCCGATCTCTGGGTCGTTGGCGATGTATTCGTTCTGGCCGAGGTCGTCCTTGATCTCGACATCAAGACCGATCTCTTCTTTGACCTTGGCGATAGTGCCATCCCTGGGATCCACGTCTTGCGGAACCTTGCCTTTGGAGAGCGTCCAGTGACCAAAGATGTCGTGTACGAAGGCAAAATAGATCTGTCCCTCGTGATGCGCGTAGACGATAGCGCCACCGAGATGCTGGATGGGCATCTTCTCATAGGGCACATCTGCCGGCTTGCGCTTCTTCTTGGCAGGCTCTGCATCTTTGCCAGGCTCGCCGAGCTCCTTGTAGACAGCTCCAAGCACGCCGTTGACAAAGCGTCCGGACGTCTCGCCGCCAAATGTCTTGGCGAGCTCGATAGCCTCGTTGATAGCCACTTTGGCCGGGACTTCGTCGCGATCGGCGAAAATGAGCTCATAGAGACCGAGACGAAGGACATTGCGATCGACAGGAGAGATCTTGTCGAGCGGCCACTCAGGAGCGGCTTTGACGATGATGTCGTTGAGGTCCTGTTTTTTTGCGATGATGCCTTTCATGAGCGCCTCGATGAACGAGACGTCTCCTACGCCGGGAGCAAATTCGCGGGCATTGCGGGAGATGATGTCCCGCACATCGCTATCACGCTGTCCACGAGCATCCCACTCGAAGAGAGACTGGAGTACCACTGATCGTGAGAGGTGACGATTGGCCATTGTTGGATGAAAGAACGTGTGTTTAAAATCCTAAATCCGAAATACGAAACTCGAAGCACGAAATCCAAAACAAGCGCAAAACAACCGTGTGATTTTTTCGAATTTCGAATTTCGTGCTTGTTTAGGATTTCGAATTTCGAATTTCGTGCTTCTTTCGTATTTCGAATTTTGGATTTATGATCTAGAGCTTACTACTTCTTGGTAGTCTCCTTCTTGCTCTTCTTGGCCGCCTTGGCGGCAAGGTCGAGGACTTTGCGGCCACGATACCATCCGCACGCCATACAGATGGCATGTGAACGATGTGGAGCTTTGCAATTCGAACACGTGGACACTCGCGCTCCAGAAAGCGCGTGATGTGAACGACGGTTATTGCGATGTGAGCGCGTGGCGCGCATGCGGACTACCATGCCGAGCATTGTTGCATATCTTTGGATTTTTCGCAAGGACGAGTAGGTAGGTGAAAAGCAGATCAGGAAGTGTGTTGATAAATCAAAAAAAACCTGTTACAGTGATTCCGCTCGTTCTCTGATTACAGATGCGCGCTCATATCTTCGCTTCGCTCGATATAGGCGCTTCGCTCGGGCCCAAAGCCCACGCAAGATTGTTCTTTGGTTCCCTCGCTCGCGCCCATAGCTCAGCTGGTAGAGCACTCGCCTCTTAAGCGATTGGTCGTAGGTTCGAATCCTACTGGGCGCACTTCTTCGCTTTCGCTTCGCTCAAGCTACGAAGTGCAAGCACATAACAAGATCAACATGCAAAACTCAAAAGTCAAAATCGATGATCGTCTTGAGGATTCTTTTTGACTTCTGAGTTTTGAGTTCTTTCATTGCCGGGGTGGCGAAATTGGTAGACGCGCATGCCTTAGGAGCATGTAGAGCAATCTGTGGAGGTTCGAGTCCTCTCCCCGGCACATGTCTCTCCGAAGCTCACGATAGTGAGCGCACATCGATCCGTGAACGATATGTCTCGTCTTTGGATTCTCAAGGTCTTGACTTTGTACATATATAGTAGTATAATACCTTACAGACACCGTCTGACAGCGGATGCTGTTTGACAATACAATAACCATCAAAAACCAAGAGAAAGGCTCCCCTATGAGCACACTGACCGCAGTCGTGGAACCGCCGCCTCCCCAGGGAAGCGGTGGGCTCAACCTATGGTTCACCGAGGAAGATTGCACTCTGCACTGGACATCGGAGACGGCTATTCGCTATATCGCGTTCCGTGTCCATTATCCAAGTGGAGATGCATTCAATCACGAAGCGATCGAACCTGAAATGACCGGAGACTACAGTCTTCGTAAAACCATCGCTGATTTCCTGGAGGTCCTCTACGAGGATATGCATCCAGCCAAAGCACGCAATGGACATCAGGGCACGATGCCATCATCGTTCCGATTCGAGGTGGGATTGATCCCTGCCTTATTTCACGCCAAGAACGCTGATGAACAGGACCGACCAGATCGAGAACGCGATCCTGAACGGAATGACTTCCGATCCATCACGCGATGGATACCGATATCGGTCTGCCCCCGTGATTGGGGATACGACAATATCGTAGACATCCCTGTTCAGAACGGATCCAAACCGCCGACCGACACAACACTCACAAAACAAGAACAACCCGGCTCACAAGCCACCACGAAAGATACGGAAACTATGAACGAAACACCACAGAAGATGGCCTTGCGGGTCACATTCGATCCCGAGGCTGAGAGCGGTACGCTCGTCATGAGCGGACTGCCTCCGGAGACATATGACATCGTCATGCGCCTCAAGCAAGGAGAGAATCTCGTGTCGGCGCCATGCACGCCCCTGAAGACGAGCGGTTCCATCAAAGATGGGATCTTTCGGATGCAGAACGTGCTGGACGCGATGCGGCCATTCCCTGGTCACCTCGCAGCCGACCAATCATACTGTCTGACAGTAGTGGTCCAAGCGACCGGCTATGAGAGTTGGAGCGTAGACACGACATTCTCCATTCCGACTCCTCATAAAGCCGTGGCCGAATCGGCGGCAAAACCTGAAGCTCGACGAGAACTGAAGCTCACCCTCGAGCAAGAAGGCCTGCGCATCCATGGGTTTCCCCTGGACGCACGAGCGATCAGTATCATCGGGACGGATATCACTGATCCACAAAATGAGACTGTCGCTTCGACTGGTTTCAGCCTCAAACAAGAAGACATCCATCCTGATACCGATACGCCAGCGGATGAACCGCCTCGCATGACGATATTCGATCCTTTCCACCGAGTAGAATTCTTTCCACTCGTAGAAGGCCATCGATATCGCCTCGATGTTTCCGTTCACATCAAGAACGGGAGCGCGTTGTCCGGACAGCTCGACCTGACTTTCGAGCAATTGAAGGCGGCGCTCGAGAGCGGTACCGGTTCGACGCCTGCGGACGACAACGTCCGTGCGCAATTGATCCGTGAGATCGACATGACGGCCAGAGACATCGGGGCATTAGCTCCGATCTTGACCCAAATACACGAGACATCGCCACATCCACACACGGGTGTGACGGAATTCGTCCGGGAACTCTTGGCTCAAACATACGTCATCGATGTCGACGAGCTCGAAAGCGATGCGGATAATAAGGCCTTGGAAAAGACCTTGGTTCGATTGACTAGGATGAAATTCACAGCTCTGGGAGCGATCAAACAGTTGCATCAGAGCAACACGGAAGAGATGGGTCGACTTCAGAACATCATCAAAGGCGTAGAGAACAAAAAAATGCTCCTCGATGAAGAACTCAGATTCGTCACCACAGACGCAAACCAGCTCCGAAAAGATCTGGATGCGGCCAAGCAGGAGACAAAGGATCTACAGGAGCAAGTTCAACATGAGAAGGCTGAGCTGGAAGCAAAGTCGGCACAAGCCGACCGAGCCAATACTCAGTTGACACAGAACAACAGGATCCTTTCTCACAAAATCAATGAGCTGAGCAGCCAGCTGCAGACGCGCGTCGGAGAGCGGGACGAGTTGACTCGTCAGCTCGATGACGCACGGGCACAGGCTGGATCGCTCCAGCAAAAGGCCTCGGAAGCCGCAGCTCGCGAGAAGGCAGCGAAGGACGCCCTAGCCCAAGCCCACGCGGCTGCAGCTACGGCTCCGAGCTTACCGCCTCCTCCGACTCCGCCTCCGCCACAACCACCCCAACCGCCGACCAGCGCTCCCGCGTCTGGCTCCCGGCGACAACGATGGAAGTGGTGGTACCTGTTGATTCTGTTCGCGATCGTAGCGATCGTGGTCTTGGCTATCTACAGCATCCATCAGAACAGGTGGTTGTTGGCAGAAACCCGCGGTTACATGGCTCCGTCACCGAGCTGGCCCAAACAGGATTGTCACGTCGCTCCCGGCGGAGTGCCTCACTCCGGGGCATACCGCCAATGGACGCCACGAGGACATCCAGTCCTACCGCCACCGATGATGCAATCCGTGACCAACCAGGTCACCGGCATCAGCGGAGACGGCAACAGCGGCAACAACGTGAACATCGGCGGATATCAGATATTCTATCCGCCATGCACCAACACGATCGTGATCACAGTGCCACAGCCGCCGACGGCAACACCGGCCGTAGCACCTGCTCCGGCATGTCCCCCGCCTACGGCGCCCGCATCGCACGAACCGCTTCCTCCAAAGAAGCAGTGTGATGACGAGAGCTGTGAAGGATGCGACCGATCGAGCTCAGTCGATCACGACGATAGGCCTCCGGGTATACCGGATTACGCCGTCAAGGACACTGATGGGAGCTGGGGTTGGAAAATCACGCTCCAACCAGGAGAACAATGTCGGTATGTCGTCGATCCGGAGCTGATATTCAGCTACCGATGGTACGCAGTGGAGGGAACACTGTACCCGGAACGTTGCAAGCATGGAAAGTGGTACCCTTTGTCGGACGCTTATACCGTGGGCAGCAACGAGGCATATCGCTTTACGCTTAGTCATGAGACTTCGAGCGTCGCGACATTGCACTTCAAAGTCAAACGAAGAGAACATTGACCATTCACAGTCCCCTAGACGAACATCCGTCTAGGGGACTTTTTATTCTGACGAAGGTGGTATGAATACCCTTTATTTGCAGATAATGTATCGAACTATGAGAAAATTAGGAGACTTGACTTTTTACTGCTTTTCATGCTATAATGTACATTAGGATAGCAAAGCATGGCACAGTGCCCTGCCTTTGACAATTTGAACCAAAACCAATCCGGGCTTCCCTTCCAGGGAGGCTCTACAAGCAGAAAGAACAGATTATGGCAGATAAGATACGATCGGAAACCGACCCATACCTGATAGGTATGGTAGCGCTCAACATCGCTATCGGCATGTTCATCGGCATGCTGATCTGGTATATCACCGGATGGTGGTATTCGATCAGCACGATCCTCGGTTTGGCGGTGTGGAGCACCTTGTTTCTATTGACAGACCTCGTGAACATGTTCTTCGTGGAGATCGCCGAATTCACCGGAGCGGTCATCATAAATCAGTTCAAGCATGACGCCATGCCGAAAGACTCGGCAACCGCGATCGATGCCCTCGAAAAACAGGCCGAATCGGTTCGAGAGGTCAGCGCCGGCTACCATGGCAAGTGGCCATGGGAGCGGGTCGATCCGATAGATCTGCGACGTCATATCGTCGTGACGTCGACTATCAAGGCCTATACCAAGAATAACATCGAGGTGTCGGTCGAGTGGGTTGCGACGTTGACTCCGCTCCGTGGACGGCTCGTCAACTATCAGCGATGGACGGAGGAGGCCAGAAAGGCATACTTCGAAGGCGCGTTCCAAGCGCATATCATCGCGATCATCAAGACAATGGACGAGGAAGAGCTGTTCGGACAGATCACCGACAGCGACGGAAAGGTCAAGAACGGCGTCGACGTAGTCAAGAACAAGTTCAAATCCATCTTCGGAGGAAAAGATACTACTGATCCTGAAGAGGATAGATACGGGACGTTCACAAATGATCCGACGATCAAGCGCATCGAAAGGAGCGAAAAGTACAGCAGAGCGGCAGAATCGGTGAAGATCGCCCATCGGACAAGCGAAGCCATCAAGGAACTGACTCGCGATGGCAAGATCGACTATCGGTTAGCGGCGGCAGCAGTGCTCGGATCCCAAGACATCACGACGGTCAAGACGCTCCAATTCTTGGCGAAAGTCGAGGGTCTCGAGAGACTGCAAACGCTCGTTGCTGGAGGCATGGAAAACGTCATGGGTGAAGAGGAAAAGAAAAAGAAAGGAGGAAAATAACTATGGCAACTACGAACACAGACCTGGTGCGCAAGATCAAACAACCCAAAAAGATCCTTGTGATCATTCTCGTAATCCTCGGCCTCGCGACGATATTTATCGTCAAGGGTGCCGGCAAACGCGCAGAGCGCGTTCATGGAAGGGTTGGAGCGATCGTTTCTACGGATTCGTCTGCTGCTCAACTTCACGAAGTCATCATCACCGACGTTCCTTACGAAGTGAAGGTCCCTTTTGGGAAGACCATACACTTCCAACTGGTCACTGAGGACGTCCCTTGGTGGGTACGGGTCAACGGCAAAACCGTTCATGAACGGCCGCCCGTCAACTCTCCGGAGTATGCGAGCAAGTCGTACGGAGATGACCTGCGGAAGATACAAGTATGGGTCGATTCGGGCCGCACGGCCCGTCTCAGCTACTACTTCGTCCCCGCCCGCACATAGCACCTTGCCAGAACACACAGCCCGCGAAGCGATTCGCGGGCTTTTTTGTACAAATGTTATATGCAAATCCCGGTTTCCGGCTATTTCCCGATCTCCATCACCGTGTTGGCAACGATATAGATGATGCCCCATGCTGACATCATGATGAACATGCCGATAAGACCGCCGAAGATGCTCTTCTTGCCACGATCGCGAGACTCTTCCCCGCCCCAGACGACTTGGAAAACTCCATAGACGAAGACAATGATGGCAACAGCGAACGCCAACCCGACCAGGGGGCTCACGATATTGGTTATGATCGGATTGATCGCATTGCCGAATGCATTCGCGTCAACCGCGGCGTGGGCGACATGGGCGAGCGTCATCGAGGCTATTTATTATGGGATCTGACGTGGATACTGGACCTGCGGGTACTGATTGACTGGTGCATTGGTATCCGTACGGAACGTGTTGGTCAAGATGCGGACGAGACCCCAGATGGAGAGGATGACGAAGAGGCCGACGATGCCCCATAGGACAGAGTTGCGATAGGCACCGCGCTTCTCAGAGTCATCGCTAGACATGATGAATCTGACGACGTTGAATATGATCCAGATGACCGCGAGAGCGATGAGGATCTCGATAAAGACGTTGCCCAGATTGGTGAGCTTGTATGTGAGTGAATTGACATCCGTGATCGCTTGCGCGAAGGCGACAGACGGCAAGAACGGGATGAGTGCTGATATGACTTTTTTCATGGGGATGATAATGATAATAAATAAAGCAACTTGTTGATCATATTGTATCGCGAACCCAGTCTGCTTGGAAAGAGCCTTGTGTGGATATTATTGCTCATCCGTACCGTATACATACGGCTGAAAATATGATCCCCTTTAGTCGACTCCCCCTCCAGTAGCTGGAATATCGATCCCACCTCCAGTTACCTGTTGTTGCGGGACACTCGTCGAGCCTCCTCCTGGGAATATGTTGGTGAATGATGTCCACCCAGATGGCCTATTGAGCTCATTTTGTAGACCGAAGGTGTTCTGGAGGATATTGACCAATCCCCACATCGATAGGATCACGAAGAAGCCAATCAAGCTCCACATGACATATGTACCAGCTTCTGTGCGATCAGCATCTGCCCTGATGAAGTATTTGATGACGTAGTATACGAACATCACTACGGCTATACCCATCATGAGGACGAGAATACGGTTGGCATAGCTGATGATGAGGTCGATGACTGTCGCCAGGGTCTTCTTGGTCTGTGCGGCGGCTACAAGCGGGAGGAACAGTGCCGCGACAGAAGCGATACAATATGATGATATGGTGCGCATGATACTATGATTACGAGTTGATAGTGTTATTAAAATGCGATGGATTACCTACCATCCGCCGCCCTCTGGGCGCCCTGGATAGTCCGCTCATCGACGATGCCGCTCGCGGAAAGCGTATTGATGACCACTTGGATGATCAGCCGAGCACCTATGACTACGGCCACGCCGATGATGATCCAAAAGAGCCAGTCTTTGAGCTCTTTCATGCGATCGGCGTTGCCGCGGGCCAGGATGAACTGCAGACCGACCCATATGAGCGCCAAGACCGCGCCGAGCACTACAACGTAGCTGAATATCTCTACGAAGCCTTGTATCAGCTGGCCGATAGACTCGGCTTCGAGGGGATTGCTGAGAGGGACGATCGAAGTGTTTGATCCGCTATCACCGACATTGGACCCAGAGTCTCCTGTATTGGATCCTGAATCCGCATAGACAGGATGTAGGCCAGATAGACAGACTGCCGCAATAGCAATTGATACGATAAGTATGCGCATATTTTTGAGAGATAACCGCATATGAGATACGGACGTCGCTTTACCCTCCGATCAACGAACTGAAACCGGCATTTTTGGTCAACCAGCTGAGGATCTGATAGACGATGAACCATGCCGACAGCATAATTATAAACCCTGCGAATATTTTCGGAAAGACGGCATGTGCTCTCTTTTTGTTTTCAGGATTGCCACTGATATAGAGCCCGCCCGCCCAGGAGAAAGCGACGATGGCCGCCAAGACTCCCACGATCATCATCAGATTGATGAGATGTCTGACCTGGAGCATCAAGCCGCGGAAATCACAAGGGATATAATCCTGTCCACCATTGGGCTCCTTGGCTAGGAGTTCGGGTGGGAGCCTCGGCCCATCACATATCACGATGCGGAACTTGGAGCTAGTCGGATCGCTATATTCCGCGGGAACGCTATCGGTCTGGGCATGAACTATCGATGGATTGAAAATTGGGAATTGATCCCGCCCTTGGCGGGATTGAAAATTGAAAATTAGGAACGCAAACAAACATAGAGCTATCGGAAACCTGTTTATAAATCTGTGTTTTTCAGATATCTTTGATTTTGGATCTTTGTTTTCCATACTGTTTTTCTGATTTCGGATTTCTGGTTTCGAGTTTTAGATTTTGTTTTTGACCAACCGTTATCTCATCGCATCTTCCAATGCGGCATCATACTCCTCTCCCGCGTCTTGTATTGCTTGGAATACCGTCTTGGCGCCACTGGTCACCGACTGCGCCATACGTGAGAAGATAGAGGTAGAGACCGTCGGATCAGCATCGAGCCATGTCCGTGAGATCAGAGCCGCTTGATTGAATATCGATATATACGCATCAGAAGATCCTCGCGCGATGACGTCGCGTCGCACAGTCGGAAGATAGAGGGTCTGATTGAGGCCTTCGAGGTTGGACGGGTCAGTCAGGATGGAGATGACTTGGTACACAGCATTGGGGACAGCTGATGACCTGACGATCGAGAATCCGAGCATGTCAGCATACGCGGCCTTGACTCCCCCGCTTCTCAATTGCGGTACAGACGCGACATCGAAATTGAGGTTAGGGTTCTTGGTGCGGATATCTGAAAGCTCTGAAGCAAAGCCGAAATACGTCGCCAGCATACCGGAGAGGAATGCCGATTTCGAGGCGGGCATGCCGCGATTCCATGAATAATCTGCGTTATTGGGATCGACGAACTTGACGAAAAACTCCAAAGCCGGGGCGACCGGTGCTGACGCGGTGACCTTTATCGTGCTCACAGCCGCACCATCGCCATCGATCGCGGTGACTGGATTGCCGACTTGCATGAGGAGCGTCCCAAAGAGCTCCCGCGCGTTGGTCACATTGGAGAAATCGCCCATAGCGACGGCTGATTTGCGGATGTTCCCATTCTGATCCTTCGTCGTCAGGCGCTTGGCTAGATCGCTGAATTCATCCCATACGCGAGGATAGCTGGCGATACCGGCCGCGTTGAACGAGTCCCTATTCCAGTACATGACCAGCGGATCTATGATGAATGGGATCGCCAAGACACCGCTCTGATTGAGATAAATCCGCGCCTCATCGACATAGCTATCGATGAACGTACGCTCTGGCAAAGCCGAATACGGTATGGCCGTTAACTTGTCATAGTGCGGGAGGAGCATATCCGCTGGTAGAAGTATGCCATCAGGACCACTGCCTCGGGCGAGCGCCGCTATGAAATCATCAGAGAACTCGGCGGGCTTCTTCTCGACATAGGACACGGAGATCGGCTGAGTGAGGTTGTTGTTGATCCGTGACACATAGAGATCGAAGGTGTCCTTGGGAAATGTGCCCCAGATAGTGACTGCGGGGAGCGCTGTGTTGGCCTGATTGCCTTTGTAGAGAGCAAAAGCCGTGACACCTCCGATGATGAAGAGCGTGAATAGGGCGAAGACGACGATTTGGAATTTGCTTATCTTCATAGTGCGATGCGGACTGCGATACTAATATACGAATTCATGCGAATGATACGAATAGCGGTTTGGTCAATTGCGGATAAAGACGATGCCGTAGTGATGGTCACCGGCGATAAACGAATCCTCCTGTCTGAAACCGTTCTTCTCGAAGAGCGCCTTCGCTTTTGCTTCCGAAAAGACGGTCTTGGGTCCGATGGGGCTAACATCGCTCCAGTCGATGATCATCGCTTTGCCCCCCGGTTTGAGGATGCGCTTGATCTCGAGACAGAAATCATCCGGTTTCTCGATCTGAAAAAGGATGTTGGAAGATATGACGCGATCGGCGATGGCTTCACGGAGCTTGGTGCCTCCGATCTTCTCGGCATTGCCCCAGACGACCTCGATGGTGCGGATGCCTTGATTGGCAGCAACCGAGCGCAAGCGCTCGAGAAGGTCCTTTTGGACATCGACGGCATATATACGGCCGGTCGAACCGACTCGCTTGGCGGCTTCTATGCTGTAGAAGCCAGATCCTGCGCCAAGGTCGACGACTTTCATGCCTTCGACGAGACCAAATCGCGCGATGTTTGATGCCGGGTCCGAGAACATTGCCCCTATATTATAGGGCGAAAACGCCGCATCGGGAAATGCGGCGTGGGGACAAATGGCACACAATCCCCTTCTATAACCACGAAAAACCCCGTCACTGTGAGGTGGCGGGGTTCCCGGAAGCTACTGCTGTTCAGGGGCAGGGGTCGTCGGAGGAGTGGTCGGCTGAGGCTCCTGCGGAACAGGATTGTTGTTTGTGTCCATAGTAGTTTGGATCCTATAAGATTATGGCTGACAATATTCGACCTGACTACGCGATATAGTCTAGCATCGCCCCCAAATGCTTGCAAGGGTCTTTGCCGAAAGTTTTATTTTGACAAATGTCTCTTGATAAATGACCTGCCCGAACCAGACTTGAAATATGATTCAAGCTTGAAAGCTACGTACTTATCGTGAACGGCTATGTAAAAATCCAATTCTAGTGGTCTTCGGTTTACAGTGGCTGGAATGCTTCCTTTTTTGTGTCTGATCAAGCGTTCTTTCAAGTCACTCGTACACCCGACATAATAGCCATCTTTGCATTTTAGAGAATAGACATAATACATATCATTGGCGGATATTATCACGCCGTAGCTATGCCGTTACCGACAGCTCGCCTTCGCCACTTCGTGGCTTCGGCGTAGCGAAGGCGGTGTTTGGGAGTTAAGTGCCCCGTGGGTGAGGCACCACAAGGGTATTCTAGCATCTTTCGGCAGAGCAAAATAAGGGTTAAGGGTCGGGCTCTACTTTCAAGCAAATGGGACAAATGGGACACACTAGGGGGATATCCCAAAATGAGGAGTTTTGGGGAAGCGATTTCAAATCATCAAGCACCGTAGGGATGAAAAGCAAATGGGAAAACGGGAGTCCCACAAGAAACCGTGTCCCATTTGCCTTCAACCCAGAAAAGCAGTCTAATACAGATATGGCGAAACGGAAGAAAGACAGATTGGGGTCATTCAAGCGAATGTTGAGAAATCAACAGTTCCTTGTCCGTATACTCATCAAGCATCCCGAGTTGAATCGGGAGCTCATAGCGCTAGGCACCTTGCCTGCCGTAGAGGAAGTACGGAAAGAGATAGAGCCGCACAGGAAGGATATGACCCTGCCATGGTGTTTTGATCACTATGCCTCCATGATGAATATAGGCCTCATGCTCGCCCATGCACTCGACAAGGAGACGAGAGGCAAAATTGTGGCGTTCATCAATAGGTTCCTCTCTGAAACCGATCTTGGTCAAGAATGGTTCTCTCCCATGCTCACATACATCACTGCAGGCATCATATGCCCTCCGTACTATAATTTTCATATACAAAAGGAGGATAAGCGGATAACGCTCACCTTGAATCCCGACACTTCCATTGATGACATTCGCAACGAATGGCCGATGATCGACAAGACAATACACGAGGCGTGGCCTGATTTTAAGAAGACCAACCTGTCGCCGAAATTCAATGAGGAGATACAGGAATATCTGAAAACGCTCAAAGCCAAGAACAATATATCGGATGATTTCAAATACAGGGATCTAAGCGAATTCGAGACGATACTCGCCAAGAGATCGAACGACCCAAAGAAGGCGGTGTCGGACTACCGTGGCAAGCAGCTTCTAACTCAAGGCACTTCCCGACAGCCGGTACGCATACACTCGAGAAAAACTGATCGTGATGTGGTGAGTGAAATATATAGCATCAAAAACAAAAAATTGCAGACGAAGAAGGTAAACGCTCTGCGTCAGAGAAAACGTCGATTGGAAGCATGACAGGTTTTCGGACGAAATCCTGTCACTGGGTATAGAAATGGGATGCGATGATTCCCGCAGGAAAGCCCGCGGGTTTTCCGTTAACGAATATCATTATGTCTAAATTAACACCACTGGTATGGCGCACCGAAAAGCGCCGAGTCAACGACCTGCTTCCGTATGAGAAAAATCCTCGCAAGATCACGGACAAGCAGATGGAGGATCTCAAAGAGAGCCTCAAGAAATTCAATCTTGCGGAACTGCCTGCCATCAACACTGACGGGAAGATTGTAGCGGGTCACCAACGTATCAAAGCATTGCAACTCATGGGTCGAGGAGAGGAAGAAATTGAGATACGAGTCCCAAACAGAAAGCTATCGACCATAGAATTCAAGCAATATCTTCTCACAAGCAACCGCTCAGGCGGCTCATGGGATTGGGAAATATTGGCGAGCGACTTTGACATAGACACACTTCTCAAATCGGGATTCGATTCGACTGATCTCATCAACATCTTCGATGACAATCTGGAAGTGGCAGACGACAACTTCGACGAGGAAAAGGAACTGGAGAAAATCAAGGAAACCGATATCGAGTTCGGCGACTACTTCGCTCTTGGCAAGCATCGTCTTCTCTGTGGCAATTCGACAGATCAGAACATGATCAAGTACCTCATGAATGGGAATCTTGCCGACATGATTAATACCGATCCCCCGTACAATATCGGCTTGTCATACGACAAAGGTGTTGGCAACAAGGCAAAGTATGGCGGCACAACTAACGACAGTAAGACGGATGAAGAATATCGCATGTTTGTAAAGACACTCATTCAGAATGCCTTAAGCGTAACCAAACCCGACGCTCACGTTTTCTTCTGGTGCGATGAACGATACGTCTGGTTGTTCCAAGAGCTGTATCGAAAGCTTGGAGTAGATTCCAAGCGACTCTGTCTGTGGGTCAAAGACAATGCTTCCCCGACACCGCAGGTAGCATTCAACAAAGTAACTGAATACTGCGTGTATGGAACGAGAGGAAAACCATACTTGAGTGACAAGGTTAAAAATCTCAACGAGGTATTGAACAAAGAAACCACTACGGGCAACAGACTGGTCGAGGACATCTTAGACATGCTTAACATCTGGCTTGTGAAGCGGTTACCGTCACAAGAATATTCTCACCCGACACAGAAACCTCCGACCTTGCATGAGAAAGCGCTACGTCGATGTTCAAGGCCTGGCGACATCATCCTCGATGTCACTGGCGGATCAGGAAGCATCCTCTCTGCTTGCGAACAACTGAAACGCACGGCATATGTCTGCGAAATGGAACCGATATTCTGCCAGCTCATTATTAACCGATTTAAACAACTCTCTCTAAATGAAAAAGTCACCAAACTCAATTAAATCAGGAGATATATTTCAGCTCGGTGTTCACACCATTGCATGTGGCGATTCAAGAGATATTCCATTTGTACAAAGCGTGGTTGATAAACGGAAAATCAAAGCGATAATTTCTGATCCACCATACGGAGTGGCAGTTACGGAATCAAAAAGAAATTTCCAGAGCTTGAAAAAGGATAAGGTCATTGAAAATGACCACATTCAAACCGATGCCGAATATATCACATTCACATCGCAGTGGTTGGGTGCGGTATTGCCATATCTCGAAAAGAAAAATGCCTTGTACATCTTCAACTCCGACAAGATGCTCTTTGCTCTTCGTGAAGGAATGATGCGCGTTCACTGCAAATTCGCTCAACTCATTGTGTGGGTCAAAACACAAGCAGTTATCGGCCGCATGGACTATGCCCCAATGCATGAACTCATCGCATATGGTTGGTATGGAACGCATGAATTCCTGAAGTCGAAAGACAAAAGCGTCATCGTGTACCCGAAGCCAAGCAAAAGCCCTTTCCACCCAACAACGAAACCTGTGCCGTTGATAAGGCATTTGATTCTGAACAGCACAAGAATTGGCGACACCGTCTACGATGCCTTCCTTGGCTCTGGGACTTGCCTCCTTGCTTGCGAGCAGACCAAACGTGTCTGTGTCGCCATCGAGCTTGATCCTGAATATGTACAAACAGCAATTACCAGATGGGAGAAGCTGACAGGATTAACTGCAACAAAAATATGAAACCAACAAGCGTACAAAGAAGGGTCGAGGCAGACAAGAAACTGGTACTCGAACAGCTCAAGAAAACTCCCATCATCCAGCTTGTCTGCGAGAGATGTGGCATCGGCAAATCAACATACTACAGGTGGCGACAGGAAGATGCCGAATTCAAGAAGAATTCAGATATAGCCATGCAGGATGGTATAGACATGATTAACGATCTGTCTGAAAGCCAGCTCATCGCCTTGATTAAGGACAAGAATTTCTCTGCAATACAACTCTGGCTCCGTCAGCACCACCCCACCTACGGCAACAAGCTTGAAGTGAAGGCAAAAATTGAAGCATCCGATCCACTCACGCCCGAGCAAGAAGCTTTGATACGGAAAGCCCTCGGCATACAAGAATCGTCTAACACCAATGGCCATGCATAACCATGACCAAGTAATGAGTCCGGATGAGCTCGCCACTATCATCAAGGATCAGTCGGTTAGAACGAATCTCACCACCGTCTGCCACCACTGGTTCTTCCACATATATTTCCCTCACTATGCAAAGTACCAGACGGCAGCATTTCATAAAGAACTCTTTGAACTCACCGAAAAGACGGAATACCGAAATGTCGTCATCGAAGCATTCCGAGGATCGGGTAAAACCACCATCATGGGTACCTCGCATGCGATCTGGTCGATACTCGGCGTACAGCAGAAGAAGTTTGTACTCATCATCGCCAAGACCGAAAGCCAGGCACGTCAGTATCTTGCCAACATCAAAGTCGAACTGGAATCCAACCGTCTTTTGAAAAGCGACCTTGGCCCCTTTGAGGAACCGAATGACGAGTGGCGTGCTGTATCGATTGTACTACCCAAATATGGAGCGAGAATCACCGTAGCTTCAATCGATAATTCGATTCGAGGTATTAAGCATGGCGCTCACCGACCTGATCTCATCATCGCCGACGACTTAGAAGATTTGGATATCGTAAAAACACAAGAAAGCAGAGACAAGATGTACAACTGGCTCACTGGAGATATCATCCCTCTCGGCGACAAGAATACAAGAATGATCGTAATCGGTACCAAGCTTCACAACGACTCAATCATCATGCGGTTGAAGAATGCCATATTGGAAGGCCGCATGGATGGTATCGCTAAGGCATATCCATTCCTCAAAAATGGTGTTGCTCTCTGGCATAAGAAATTTCCGACACAGGCTGATATTGATACCCTGAGAAAATCAGTGCCGAGCGTCGAAGCCTGGGAACGTGAATACATGCTTAATATTGTCTCAACATCAGATCAAGTCGTGAGGCGCGAGTGGATCACATACTACGATACTTTTCCAGGAGAGAATCAGTACCGATATTCCGCAAGTGGAGTCGATCCCGCCATATCGGAGGATCAGGACAGGGACTGCACCGCTATCGTATCAGGCAAGATATATGGCAGAAAAAAGAATTTGAAAATATATATTCTGCCGAATCCGATAAATGAGAGGATAGATTCATTGAAGGCGCTGGACACCATAAAGGCGATATCGAATGGGCTGGGACAGGGATTGCCTGCAACAGTATGGGTGGAATCGGTGCAGTACCAGAAAGCCATCATTCAACAGCTTGTATCCGATGGATACCCAGCCAAAGAATATAGACCGTATGGAGCAGACAAGAGAGCAAGGCTTTCTATTATATCTGCACACATACAATCAGGCATCGTACTATTCCCCCGACACGGAGCCGAGAGACTTATCGAACAATTGGTGGGATTTGGCGTTGAACGACATGACGATCTTTCTGATGCTCTATGTATCCTCGTTTCGGGCATCATTGCCCAAGAATCAAACATCCCCAAAAGGATATCATGAACTATTTACGGAACCAATGCTTGCCGAAAGCTATCACGAAGCCTTGTCTCATACAGGAGAGAAACGGCTGGGCGTATCAATTGCTCATGGAAGTCAGCGACATACAGCAATCGTCCTTCGATCAGACAATGCGGCAGAAATCATGTATCACGACATGATCGGAAATCTGGATGTCATTGCACGAAAGATTGTAGAGGTGGCATTACGTCGTGAGGTACCCCTCTCCGATGAGAGTATCTTCTTCAACAAGGATGATACGGGCAGGGCTTTGGCCGAATATGTCGCCAGATATGCCCATGGCCACTTCATTTTGAAGAAATATGGGCACAGGCAGAGATACGGCATATTCATGAATGAGACTGACCCGAACAATCTCTATGCCGATATGTGGGCAAAGGGATATTCCAAGCTTGCGGGGTGGATACAACAAGGAGGGAGACTCATCGGACGGCATAAGTTCGATGACCTTTTGTACATCATTTATGCTGACCTGAACGGCAAGAGGAGCATCATTGATCGAGAAGAATTACAAGATGATGGTATTGACACATCAATATCCGACGCGCTCGCCCTCACTATCTCCAAAGAGAAACGCCATATTATCAGACCGCCCGAGGATCGTTATGATGATCAGTACCCTGATCCCGACTATGACTTGATGCCGCAGTATCCGGATATTGGGATTTAAGGTAGACCTAGACATACATTGACTTTCATGGTCTGGTATGCTATACTTGCCAGCAGATGAACGCTTTAAGCCTGCTGGTTACCTATGTCATGGTCATCATGATTATGTCCTTCGGTATGGGCATGATCTTGGGAGGACCGGACAAAGGCAAGAAGATCGTCGCATGGGAGCTCAAGCAACTCTCCAAAATCGGGCGGTGGCTTCTGAAGCAGGTGCTTCAAACCATCGCGGATGTGTGCAAATGGGCACACAAGAAACTCTAACCTTGGGCGGACATTCGTTTGAATGTTCGCCCTTAACCATTATCTTCAGATATCTTACGGATGACTGCACCAAGATCGGCAAGATCTTTTGAACTTAAATCACCATTCCTCTTAGCTGGTTTATTAAGGTACTCTAGAAGTTTTTTATACAGCGGATGTTTCTTAAACCGTTCTGCAAATTTCTTGTCTTTTGTCCTGTACGCCTCCCATCCGACATGCCGGTCTACAATTTCACGCACTTTTTCTGGTGATCGAAGTGGATCAGCGATGGTGTACCTTTTATCTGCCTCATCAGGATGACTCGCGTAGTAATATTGCTTGCCGATATCCCACATCGCCCAGGTCTTACTGCCAAGAAACGAACTCCCAGTGATGCCGCTTTTATCCAAAATATCACGCGCTTCGGAAACCATATGGGAAGCAATTCCCTCAATCTGCTGTTTAGGAGCATGAGACATAGCTTCTTGCAGTGCTTCTGCGTACCTGCTGGCACTTTCTGATTTCATAGACCAATCAAGCATCGATTTCTTCTCGTCCGCACTGGCAGGAATATCTTGGTACGCCAGATATTCTGAAACGATATCTTCTCTCGATATTTCCGGTCTAACTTCTTTCTTAGGGGATTGCTCCGCTTTCACGGATCCCGTCTTTAGCAAATTTTCCTTCTGCTCAGCAGTAAGGGTAGGATCATTCGTGATTGCCTCGCGGACTGAAGGATTTCTAATATCGATATCATTGAATGTTCGCTTGGGATCCAATCCTCTAGATTCCATTTCTTCACGTACCCAATCCGGAAGCGGTTCTGGAGAATCAACGGCTTGACTATTTTTTTCTGGCTCCAAAATGTCACGGATTTCCTTGTAGTGCTCTTTATACGCCTGAGCTTTTTCTGGATGCTCGCTCACGAACTTTTTCCACACTTCGCTCCTCACAGCATTGCTCACGTCGCCATAGTGATTGGCGAAATTTTCATGAGGACCAGGTTCTTGATTCAGGCGACGATCGGTCTCATGTCTAATTTCCTCTTGTAAGGATTTGAGGTCAGGGTCATCATCCCACGGATTCTTGTATATTTCCTCTTGTTCCTTCACAATAGATTTTTTATCGCCAAACTCTCTGCTATCTGGCGCGTTTGAATGGTCAGATTCAGGTGCGGGATTGGGCGAAACCTCAACCACATCTTGATGAGCGTTTAATGAACGCAGAATCTCTCGTCTGCGTTCTTCATCTTTTTCATGCTGGTTCTGTTTACTTTCTGCCGCGACTTGCTCAGATGCTATCTTCTGCTTTTCTCTCCGAGATAATTCTTTCGCGATCGATTCATTCTTGGCAGCATACGCGGCTGCTTTTTCCGGATATTCAGAGACAAATTTTCCCCAGAAAGCCTCACTAGCCAATTGCTCGTTCCGTATCGCCAAACGCTCGTAATCATCCCTACCCAAGTTTTGCCAGAGCTTCGGCGTCGACTGTCTATCAGAATTGGCCTTTTTAAGGATCTCTTTTTCGACCTCTTTATATGCTGGATCACGATCGGGATCTTCGTATATCCTCACCTTTTCGCGCTCTGCGTAAATACCCGAATCAGGTCCATGTCTTTCGGAGAATTCGTCACGAGCCATTCTTTCAACCTGTCCCCATCCTTTCGAACCAACAAGCATACTCGGAAACACATCGATTTGCCCCTTCTTGTCGATTAGATTATTTTTATCGTCCCAAGTGTAGCCTTCTCGTTTTAGAAAATCAGAGTCTTCGGAGCGTAAATAGTCCCTGCTTGCCTCTTGAATCAAATCTTTATACCTCTGGTCATTTTCCAGGTAATCCGCCGGTGGTTGCGGCATAGCTTCTTTTTTGTGTTCGTCAGTCATTTTCTCCATTGGCGTTATGTAGATTTACCTTTGAATCCGAACGCTTGTATGATTAAAAATCATGAAAACG
>CAZIVT010000010.1:0-28419 GCA_964543075.1 uncultured Candidatus Saccharibacteria bacterium
CGTTTTCATGATTTTTAATCATACAAGCGTTCGGATTCAAAGGTAAATCTACACACTGAGAACATACACAACAAAGGATGCCAATGAACCAGGAATCAAATAGCGCAGACTGGGATAATTACCGTTACCCGCTGCTGGAATACATCATGCAGGCATATGAGGGAGTCGATATGTCCGATACCATCCTCCTCTCATGTCAGCACCTGCTCGGTCCGCAACTCCGTATGTACGAGTACTTCCTCCTAGAGGCGGGTCTCAAACCTGAGAACTGCATTATCGTCGGCAAGGGCTACTCTACGAACAGCTCCGTCTTGGACGAGCTCATCAGGCACCGATGCGTCGTCGCTCCTTTCAGCGATAGATTCAACCCGCTCGGGTCGTTCCAGATATGGTTCGCATCAGAGATCAAGGCGTTTGTCGCCGGCATACTGACTGAGCGCAATCTGGACAAGATCAAGCGCATCATCGTACTCGACGACGGCGGATACATGCACGAAGCAGCCTATGAATATCTGGGTGATGATCTGCGCCTCGTCGGTGTAGAACAGACCTCGTCTGGACGGCACAAGATCGAGCGTTTGGGAGTGCCGTTCTGCAAGCACATGGTGGCTTCTTCTCTATATAAGCAGAAGTACGAGGCGGTTCATATCGGCACATGCGGGGCCAAGCGAATCATCAGCCATCTCGCCATGCGCGATGTGCGCAATCCGCGAATACTGGTCAACGGTCTCGGTACAATCGGTCGTCACACAGCATTCTCCCTCTTCTCATCGATGGATGATGTCAGACTGTCTGTGACCGATCCCGATCAGTCGTCCAATCCCGATCTTCGCAAGAACGACATCAGCCGCATATTCGAACAGCGCGGTATGATCATCGAATATAAGCGTGTCATGAGGAATATCGGCGCGTTCGATGCGATCGTCGGCGCTCGAGGATCCGTCTTCCTCCGTTCTGACCATATCGACAGGCTCCATCCTGAGGTTTCGCTCATCAGCATGTCATCAGGGGACATAGAGTTCCCGGCAAACAGGTTCCGGTCAACCGCCAGTCACGTCCATCAGGATTGTCTTCTCGATGACAGATGTCTCGTCAATGCCGGTTTCCCGATCACATTCATGGGGGACCGTCACGAGCTCAATCCGTCGAAGATCGAGATGACCATCGCACAATTGATGGCTGGAGTCTTCGATCTATGCGTATGGCCGGACACCGTGACTTCTCCTCATATGGATGAGGTGCTCAAGGCGGCCTGCGACACATGGATGGTTCAAAATGGCTACGGTACCCTAGCTCCGGCCAAGTAGGGGAGCTCACCTCGATCGTCATCTAGAGCGATCACACCGCGCGAGAAGTATTTCGCGCGGTTTTTTTCTCATTCACTCTCGATTGTCCATATAGAGAAACCCCGCATCATCGCTGATGCGGGGAGGGGTTCATTTGATCAACTCGTTCAGATCGATCTTCGGAGCCGGACTGTTAGGATCACGGCTGTCAGTCTCGATCGACCAGTGGTTGGACGGTTCGCCGTTGTGATGCCGCGGATTTTGAGGCCTCATCCTCTGCACGTGCGCTTTGTTCCGGCGATTATGCTGTTTAGAACAAGGTATGGTCTTTTTTGTGCCGTTAATGGCAGTCCTCGTTTGTCCGCATGCGCTTTCGGCACGATTCCACGCGGACTCCATGCACCACACGCGCGCATGAGGGTGCTTCGCCCCTTGGACCACATCGCCTTGGACAAAGCAGATACGATCTCCCGGGCGAGCGGCCACCTTTTTGGGTTGACGCGTGAATATGGGCGCGATCGGCCCGGTTTCCAGATAATAATGCTCGGATAGGTTGAAATAGATCTCAACCCCCGTATCCGGTCCTTCGATGATAGTCGCAAAACCAAATATGCCTCGTTTGCGGACTTTATCTACTTGTGCGGTTTTGACGACCACTTGCTCGGTCATTCCGTTTTCAATAGCGTTCATGGTTCCTCCGTTTGTTTGTTTTTGTGTATCTTTTCGCACGATGCGAGAAGATCATCTCTGGGGTATATTATATCACATAAATGTATCTTGTCAATACCATGCGGTGGAGATATCTTATCAGAGCCATGTCCAGGCCGATTTCTGATATACTCCATCTCATGACCCAATCCTGCGCTCTCGACATACTCAAGACCGGCAAGAACGCTTTTGTCACCGGTCCGGCCGGATCGGGCAAGACCTACGTCGTCAACGAGTATATCCGCTATCTCAAAGAACAGAGGATCTCGGTCGGCGTGACCGCCTCGACCGGCATCGCCGCCACGCATATGGGCGGCGTCACCATCCATTCGTGGGCGGGCATCGGCATCAAGGATACCCTCGACTCCAGCGATCTTCATGACATTTCGTCCCGGTCCAAAGCCGTGCGCGCCATCGAGGCGGCGCATGTGCTCATCATCGATGAAGTATCCATGCTCCACCACTTCCGTCTCGACATGGTCGATCGCGTCCTCCGTCATATCAAGAAGGTCGACGCGCCCTTCGGCGGCATCCAAGTGGTCTTGTGCGGGGATTTCTTCCAATTGCCTCCGATCTCGCGCCTCGGGGAGCCGGAAGCGAGGTTCATATTCGAAGCGGAGTCGTGGAAAGCAGGCAATTTCTCTGTCTGCTATCTGGAGGAGAGCCATCGACAGGGGACTGATCCCATCGTCGATATTCTCAATGAGATCCGCTCAGGCCATGTGTCTCCGCGCGCGAGCGAACTCCTGCAGAGCAGGATGCTCCGAGCAGGTCAGCTTCCGGCGAGCGCTTCCGGATCAGATGCCCCTGTCCGTCTGTATACGCACAATATCGATGTGGATGCGATCAATGACCGGGAGATATCGTCGCTCGACGGCGTTGAGTCGGTGCATGAGATGTCGACGAGCGGCAGGAAGCCGCTCGTCGATGCGCTCAAGAAGTCATGTCTGGCGCCCGAGCGACTCCGGCTCAAGAAGGGCGCGCGCGTCATGTGCGTCAAGAACAATTTCGATGAAGGATATGTCAACGGCACGCTCGGTACGG
This sequence comes from uncultured Candidatus Saccharibacteria bacterium, assembly GCA_964543075.1. GTDB lineage: Bacteria > Patescibacteriota > Minisyncoccia > Phycocordibacterales > PALSA-1337 > C7867-002. Next base: position 3,039 of record CAZIVT010000010.1, read on the forward strand.
TCGTCTCCTGTGGGTGGGGGATCGATCCCGTCATCCACACGGCTCCGACGCCCGACTATCCGCATGGGAGGAAGATAACGATCGAGCAGGCGGAATGGACCATCGAGGATGAGGGCAAGGTCCTGGCACAGATCACGCAGTATCCGCTCCGTCTGGCGTGGGCTATCACCGTGCACAAGAGTCAGGGCATGTCGCTCGATGCGGTAGAGGTCGACCTCGCAAAATCCTTCGAGCCGGGCATGGGGTACGTGGCGCTCTCTCGAGTACGCTCGCTCGCGGGTCTCTCGATCATAGGGATCAATGATCGGGCTCTAGACGTACATCCACATGTGCTCGAGTACGATGCTGAGCTCCGAGACCTCTCTCGTCGCGCAGAGAGCATCATAGACTATACGGATCGATCTGAGCTCGATCGTGTCCATGGCGGTTTTCTGGAGAAAGCAGGAGGTCGAGCGCGCCGTACCGCGCGCAAGGTCTCGACGTTCCAGGAGACTGCCCGTCTGGTCCGGGATCGAATGGGTTTGGCAGAGATGGCGGCAGAGCGGGATATATCAGTCGACACGATCATCCGGCATCTCGAGCGGCTCGTCGATGGGAGTGGAGATGACCATCTCGGACTCGAAGATATCCAGTATCTCAAAGATGAAGTGCATCGGCCTCATTGGGCAAAGATCGAAAAAGCTCTGGAGGACGTATCCTCGGCCGATGAGCGGGCGCGGCGCGCCGCGATTCGAGCGGGGGAAAGCGCGCTATACAGGCCGCCTCTCCTGTCGGCAGTGAAATCTCGGATCAAAGGCGCGAGCTCATTCCGTGATATACAGCTAGCTCGGGTCATCCTCGGATATATGACAGGCGCCGATCGGGCAGTCCGGTAGGCGGGGAGGTTCGTCCAAATGATACAAAAGCCCCGCTGTCTCCGGAGAGAGGGCGGGGTTGTGGTCTATCGTTTAGCGGTTCTCCAACCGATAGAATCGCGCCGGATTGTTCGCGAGGAACTTGGCCGTAGCGACTTCGTTCGTGTATGACACCGGCACGCCGATCTGGTCGCTCCATGGTCCGAGAGGATTGGTCGCGAAGGTGAGCTTGAAGCTATTGGTCGGATAGGCGATGGTGTTCCACTGGACCCATGCTTGATTGCCGACTTTCTCAGTGATGAAGTCCTCGCTGATCGGTTGCAACCAGTAGGGGATCCACTGGATGCTGGGGTCGAGCCGCATGAGAGGTGTGCTTTTATTGGGCAACCTGTTTGGCAAGTTCTGCTTGAGCACAATCGCTCGGAGTTGGTAGTACGTGACCCCGGGTGTCCCTACATTCTCATTTCTTTTTGCCATCGGAGAGACTACGTACGCAGGTCTGTTCCACCCTGTCGGTGTTTCGCTCAACAAGATCTTGAGCGCATTGGTAGTGGTGTTCAGGGATCCGTTGAAGAGGCCGACTTGAACGGCAAATTCAGCTGAGTCGCTCCCAAAAGGAGGTGCTGAATACAAGTTCGTCAAGGTGTACCAGAACGCTATGATGTGCCGGACAGGATTCCCCAATTGATCGTAGTGATTATCGATCAACGTCCGCAGTTGCGAATTTCCGACTTGTGCGAGAGGGAATTGATACGACTGTGCTGCTGGCCCATTTGAGTCGACGAGCGTTCGCGGGATAGTCGACCATACGTACGACGGGGCTACATTTTCTGTCCACCAAGGCCAGGCGTTGAAGTTCGCAGGGAATGGATATGTGTTGACCGGATTGAACGGATCGCTTATGTAGTCGATCTCTCTCGCAGACTCCATCAGATTGCGCATCTGAGGTTCTTCGGAGCTGACTATCGCCAACGCATATGCGGATTCGGCGATCGCCCCCACATCGGCAGATTCCGAGCTGAGCGAGTTGATCGACGCATTCAGATAGTCCGCTGACTGTTGCGAGCCGACCCACCCGTCCATGAACAAAGCAGTCATCAGCGTCGTTCGGAGCTGTAGACGTTGTCCCGGAGAGAGCGGAGGGACGTCCTTGTCTTTGGTGTACAAGGGCATTTTCCGTACTGAGGGCCGCTCAGTCGATGGTATTGGAGGCGTGAGCGTCTTCTTGATACGCTCTATCGTCTCCGTCCGCATCTTGAGCTGTTCTGGCGTCAGCTTGCTCAGATGTTCCGCCGCCAAGGCAGCTGACCTCGCGCGGTCTGCCTTCTGTTCCTCCTGGCGGACGTAGTCTGCCTGGAGCTGTTCCAGTGTCGCGTCCTGCGACCGTGTCTTATGAGGACTACAAATCGCCACACATGTGGCGATCAATATAACTAACCGGTTGGTTTTCATCGTTCGTTTTCGCTTCTTTTCGTTTTTGTGTACTGTGCATACTCACATGAGCACGCGTCCATATTCTATTGTAACACCACATCAAATTATAGTCAAATCACTGGACGACTTCATTTCAGAAAGCCAGCGGCTCGGTCTCATCCGAATACGGCAAATATGATCCTATCGAGGTGTCGTATAGACGTCCGCGGAAGCGATATGTCGTCCCTGATTCGATACCAGTAAATACACTACATGATTCGAGGTCGCACCCCTCCATATTCGCTTCATGCCAAGGAGACCATCCGGTCGGACCCAGTTCGCTCTGCTCGAGCGATAGCTCATAGATTGCGGCAACCTTGATCTCGGCGCTATTGGTCCAGGATATTTCGAACGATGATCCTTGTACAGATCCGTCGATATTCTCCAGAGTTATAGGTTCCGGTTCCGGGTCGAGCACGGTGATATGGGCGCTCTTGCGTATCGTGATGGGGGGATCGAGGCGGCTACAACTGAGAGAGAGGGTGGTGTCGCTCGAAGGTATGTAGATGAACGATCCGCTCGTGCCAGGAGTCCTCCATTCTGGTGGGGCGTCCAAGTTGTCGCCACTGCTGGAGCACTGTGGGAGCTGGTATGCGTGCCATGATACGACCACAGATTGTCCTGCATAGATGGTTGTGGGATCTGCGGTCAAGGTAAGGCTAGGTTGTGGGGGTACATAAGAGTTGTCATCGTCATCTCCACTATCGTCGGTATCTCCAGTGTCGTCGGTATTTTCGTTTGAGGATCCGTCATCTGATGATTCTCCTGATGATCCACTTGATCTCGTGCGTGAGACAGGTCTCTGTATGACCTCTATATCAGGACAGGGAGCTGTGACAGCCCATCCGCCTGAGAATATCGTAACTGACGCGCTCTTGATGCCTGTTTGGGGATAGATAGATGATATCCACTCGTTGTATCCGGAGAGGCCATCGGTGCCGCTCCATCGATATGAATATATCCCAGTCCCGCCATAAGCGACTACTGCTCTCGAAATAATCTGATCGGTATATGATGTCCCTATCTGTTGCGTGGCGCATGTCGCTCTGAGTGGTGGGTACAACGTTCCGAGCATGGGCTCTGTATATGATGTGTATGTCCCCGCAGAAGAAGGTGATGTGGCCGATATAGTATCCGCTCGTGCTCCGTCAGTAGATATGTCCGCCTTCTCGATGGTCAGACCGCCTGGTCCCTGGCAGATGAGCGTCAGCGTCATGGAGCGCATCGGTTCGATGGTCATAGATCCCTTGAGTTGCGGATTATTCCATGTATCAGGTATGACCGATGTATCGCTTGCGCCGCCGATACATGAATCAGCTGCCGATGATGACCATACTACGCGTACAGATTGTCCAGGGTCTATAGCTCGTGGGGTCACGGTGAGGAGGACAGCAGGTTTGGATGACCACTCGTCGATCTGACGATCTCGATCCTGATCGAGAGGTGCCGTGTCGGGGGTGGTCAATGAGAGATAGTACGGCGTCAACAGATATATGGCAGCGACGATGATGACGACGCCGATGACGATCTTGACTAGGTCGCGGACTCGCATGTATGAAATAATCATACCACAATACATGCATCTCTTGTCGATACAGAAATCCCCTCCATCGCCGGATGGAGGGGTGTCAGAGGAATCTAGTTTGTGGCCAGTGCGGTGAGGGGCATATTCACCTCAAATGCGAGCTCCTGGTCATCGGCGCAGTCGAGCCCGCCGCCGCGCTTGAACTTGCAAAACACGATCTTGAATGCATTGGAGGTCGCAGACTTGACCCTGGTTATCGTGGCGCCGAGATAGCTCATGGCCAAATCATCGACCAATGCGAACAGGCGTTTCGGATCGGCGCTCAGGTGCTTGATAGCTCGTCTGGTCGAACGTATCAAGACACGCAGGATGCTTTTGTCGAGACGGAACATCCTGCGCAGTTCTCGAGCGATGGTTGCAAAACTGCATGTGCCGATGTTTTTTGCTACCGGTATTTTCCTCATGGTATTGTATTTTTTGTGATGAACGATTGATCTGGGTCTCTCCGTGCCCTTACACGCGAGACGGAACGTCTTCTATACTCCAATGATATATAGTACACACATATCATTATATGTCAATCCTCCGAGGCCTATCGTATGATGGTCACATGTCGATATCGACGGCGTCGTCGGCTATCGGTACGTCTTCGTGATGTCGCTCTGCGTGTGAGAGTGAGGTATAATTGCCCCATGATCGATACTGATCTTCTCTACGACGCTGTCGACGGCGATGTCGACATCTCAGAAGCCGGACGTGATACTGCGAGTCGCGATGCGAGCATCTTCGAGATCCGTCCGGAGGCTGTCGTATATCCGAAATATACAGAGGATCTCAGGCGCCTCGTCAGGTTCGTTACGGATCATCAAGGCTGTCATCTCACGGCCCGTTCGGCTGGCACCGATATGTCTGGCGGTCCACTCACGGATTCCATCGTCGTCGATTTTACCAGGTATTTCAATAGAATCATCAAGGTGACTGACGGCTCTGCAATCACTCAGCCCGGCGTCTACTATCGTGACTTCGATGCGGCGACGATGGTATCCGGAGGACAGATCATGCCGAGCTATCCGGCGTCACGCGAGCTCTGCACGGTGGGGGGCATGGTCGCCAACAATTCCGGTGGCGAGAAGACGCTCTCCTACGGCAAGACCGAGCGCTATATCCGTCGTCTTAGGATGGTCTGTTCCGACGGAAACGAGTACGAATTCAAGCCGCTTTCCTCGGCGGAGCTCGGAGCCAAGAAATCCTCGGCCGGCTTTGAAGGGGAATTGTATCGTCGCATGGACGCGCTCCTCACGGAGAACGCCGAGATCATAGAGAAGGCGAGACCCAGAGTCTCCAAGAATTCATGCGGGTATTATCTATGGAATGTGAGTAGAGGGGGAGGGGACAAGAATTTCGACTTGACCCAACTGATCGTCGGTTCGCAAGGAACACTGGGGCTGATCACCGAGATCGAGTTTGCCCTAGTCAAGCCCAAGAAGCACTCGCGTCTGTTGATCGTCTTCCTCAAGGATCTCAAGATGCTGGCTGAGACGACGAAGCATATTTTGGCGTTCAAGCCGGAGAGCTTCGAGTCGTATGATGACCATACGTTCCGCGTGGCGGCGCGATTCTTGCCCCAGCTGATCAGGCAGATGGGAGGCAATATATTCAAGCTGGGCTGGTCCTTCATACCGGAGGTGCTGGCCGTCCTGCGCGGCGGTGTTCCCAAGCTGGTCCTCATGGCTGAGTTCACGGCCGATACTCCGGAGGGAGCGACGCGCATGGCCGAGGAGGCCAAAGCGTCTCTCAAGGGTCTCCACGAGAAGTCGCGCGTGACAGAGACGGCCGAGGATGCGCACAAATACTGGGTCATCCGTCGCGAGAGCTTCAACATGCTCCGTCATCACTCCGGCGATCTGCGCACGGCGCCCTTCATCGACGATTTTGCCGTGCTTCCCGAGAAGCTGCCGGAGTTCCTCCCGCGTCTCTATGCCATCCTCGATACCTATAAGCTGACGTACACTATCGCCGGTCACGTCGGCGACGGCAATTTCCATATCATCCCGCTCATGGATCTGCATGAGGCGCATTCGCATGAAGTGATCAAGGAGCTTTCGGTCAAAGTCTATGAGCTAGTACATGAGTTCGGCGGGACTATCACCGCGGAGCACAACGATGGGCTGATCCGTACGCCGTTCGTGAAGATGCAGTATGGTGAGGAAGTTTATCGTCTCTTTGAGAAGGTCAAGAAGATATGGGATCCGCAAGGCATCTTCAATCCCGGCAAGAAAGTCGGCACGACGTGGGAAGAGGCGGTGGAGAAGATTGCTGATTAGTAAATGTATGAAAATCATTAAAAAAATAAGCGTCTTAGAAGTAAAAAGATGCTTCGTCATAGCTGACATGACGAAGAAAAATTTATATGAGTCTGTAGTACGACGTGTGCTAGATATGAACGAATTGCATTTAGACAAGATCATTAATAGAGGGTACAAAAAACGCCTCGTTGCTTTGAATAAGAGCGATTGGTTTGTTGCCTACGTTGGGATACATGAATCAGGAATTTGGAGGAGAGCGGGAGGTCTTCCTTTGAGTTGGACGAATGGAACTATCCAAGACGCTGCTCACATGATACGAATACATACATTGTTGAAATTTAGAAATAAAAAAAGACGGGCAATTCATGCGATCCCTGGAATATTGAAGGATACGTCGATTCTTGCGCAAAACAAAAAATATTTGTTACCCATCGCTTTCAAAGCAAGAACAGGTACTCCTGTTCGTAAATATCTAAGAAAAAAAGTTGAGTTTGACGTCGATGACGGATGTATGAGATCAATAGCGCTCGCTCTCAGCGGTAAGAAAATAATCAAAATGTATGTCGGTTTCCCGAAAAAATAATTTGCAAACAGTGCGTGTCCACGACCGCATGCAGAAGAGCTACTCATACGAGCTCATCGAGCCGATGGGGAAGAACTTCGATCCTGATTTCAAGCCACAGCTCACGCCAGCGGAGATGCTCGAGCTCGGCGTCTTCGGCGGGGTCTACATGCGCGATTGTCGAGATGAATTTCCATCCTCGTGGTTCAAGGGCGCGAAATTTGCTCCGGAGGGTAGCATGGAGCATGATCCGAAGCTCAACTTTTTCGGCGTCAACGCCAGTCAGCCGCTCTCCGTCTGGAAGCAGAAGGGATGGATCCATCCTGACGACCCGCGCGGCTGGTTCCAGTGGTATTGCCGCTACTACATGGGCCGCCGGCATCCGGACGATGCGCGGCAGATCAAGCGCTGGAGGAATATGGTTCGCCATGTCGCGCAAGTCGCTCACGCCTGCAAGCCGCGAGACTATTCATGTCATGCGCGGCAGAGGCAGGCGCTTCTCCACTGGGCATATGACAGCAGGAAGCTCTAAATATGATATAATCGTACTTATCTGGACTGGTAACTAACATCACAACCGATCGACCCATGACTCCTGATCAATACGAACTCATCTTGATCTTCGTCGCCGTCATCGTCGGTGTGGTGACTGCGGCCTACTTCTATATATCGGCCGAGGGATTCGCGCACTTGCGCCTCTTCCAGAGCTCGCTCAAGTATCTCGCCACCGGGACCTTCATCATCGCGCTTGGTGTGCTCATAGCTGCTTTCATCGACTATGAGGCTAAGCTCGGCTTCGATCTCTTCTTGTATGACGTACCGCTCCAGGCCGTCTTCTACGTGCTCTATATAGTTGGCTCCATCTTCATCATCGCCGGCGCGCGACGTTTTACCTCGCGCCCCACGGAGCCGGTGGTGGATGTGTCGTTGCGGCAGGGGGAGTGAAAATCTATAAAAATCTTGTAAAGAACCACCTTTTCCTATATGTCAGCCGGCGCATGGGCACGCACTCCCAAAAGACGGATCCGGAAATCCGTACGATCATACGACGCCCTGTGGATAATCACTCATGCCTGTCTATACAGTAATCATCTGCAGTCATTCGCTAGCCGTTGGCAACTTGCCCCCTCGGTCGAGCTGTTTTTTATCGCCCCCAACCCTGATTTATTTTCTGAATAAAATTCACCACGGGTACTTCTCTCCTTTGAACCAGAACTGCCCCGTCTCCGGACGAGAAATGGCGAGCTTATAGATATGATCAGCCGCTTCCTCAGGAGTCATTGGCGCGTCATCGCCCCCCATGTCCGTCCTGACCCAGCCCGGATGGACCGATGATACCGTGACACTCCTCGGGTCGCTCATCATCCTCATAGCCAGTGTTCGCATATACATATTGAGTGCGGCTTTGGATATCTTGTAGGCGGGATATTCGCCGGGATGGTGAGAATGTGTCGCGGCATCTGTTTCAGAGATCGAACCAGCCGAAGACGAGACAAAAAGGATATGGGACTTTTCTGTCATAATAGGCAATAGGTGCTCGGTGAGATCCGCTGTGCCGATCACGTTGACCTCCAGTGTCTTGCGTAGAAGGTCAGAGTGGAGTTCGACGACTTCGTCATCGAAGAGCGCACCAGCGTTGTCGATCATGATATCCGCCCGCGCATCCGAAGCCGCTATAGCGTCCGTGCATGCCTGTATAGAATCGGGCTTGGAAAGATCGAGCGGATAGACAGTGAGCCTCTCGTGGGAGTAGTCGAGCGTTCCCGAGACGCTGGTCCCGATGACTATATATCCTGCATCTAGGAATTTTCGAGCTAGTGCGTGACCGATACCGCGCGAGATACCAGTGATGACTACGGTGTTCATGAGCGGATTATACCACCAATCCGCTTTCTGTTTGTGCTCGAGAAGGGTACAATATATCTATCTATGCGCCCTGCTCGCTCTGTCACAGCCTCATACATCCGCAACTTCATCTTCGGCGTCGAGGACAGCCTCGTTTCCACCGTCGGATTGCTCTCCGGCATCGCCATCGCCGGAGTGCCGCGCGGCACTATCTTTCTGACTGGCGTTGTTCTCGTGCTCGTCGAGGCGTTCTCGATGGCGGCCGGCAGCTTCCTCTCCGAAGCTTCGGCAGAGGAGTATCAAGGCAAGACATACAAGAATGTCCCACTCATAGATGGTACCATCATGTTCTTTTCCTACGTGATCGCCGGGCTCGTGCCGCTGTTCCCATATCTCGTATTTCCTGTCGAGCGCGCTTTTGTCATATCTATCGCCCTCGCTCTCATCGCGCTCTTGGGGCTCGGCATGTTCGGAGCGCTTTTCATCAATCATCAGTCTAGGAACATCCTGCGCCGCGGCCTACGCATGCTCGTGATCGGCGGTCTCGCGATCCTGGTGGGTGTTGCGGCGGGGAATATCGTCGGTGTATAGTCTAGTCATGCCGTCCATACCTCGCCTCCGCGAAGTGCGTGACAGAGAGAGTCTGACGCAAGAATCGCTCGCTGATGCCGTCGGCGTATCTCGTCAGACCATCATCTCCATCGAGAAGGGCAAGTATGTTCCCTCAGTCGATCTTGCTCTGCGGTTGGCTCGATACTTCAAAGTGAAAGTCGAAGACATATTCGGCTGAACAGCGGCAATAATTTTTCAATCCTCAATCTTCAATCAATTACCATGAACCACTTTACCTCCGAGATATCCATAACCGCGCTCCTGGTCGTCTTGGCCGCCTTGTTGTGGAATCCTTACTGGATGCCGATGGGTGTGCTCTACGCGGCGCTGGTGGCTTTCATCGTGCTTCTCGGTGGATTCGCGGCATTCGTTTGGCGAGAAAAAGGAGGTGATGAGCGCGATCTATTCATCCGTCACGTCGCCGCTCGATGCGCCTATCTCTCCGGCGCGCTCATCATGGCGATCGGTGTCATCTACCAGGCATTCATGCACTATGAGGTCGATCCATGGCTCATCATCGCGTTCATCGTGACCGTGCTCGGCAAGGCGATCGGATCCGCGTATGGGAAGGGGAGGTATTAGGGATTGAAAATTAAAGATTAAAGATTGAAAATTGTATACCCTCCAACGTATCGATGGGAGTATCGGCTTTATCCACAATCGGCATGTAAAGCATACTTTACATCAGCATGGTATGTACTATACTAGAGTGATGGTGATCACGCAGACGATCGCTGTCTAATCATTTAAATATCCAACTATGTCTACACACTCCGATATACACACCTATACCAAAGGTTCGGCCGCAACGGCTATTATCTGGCTCGTCGTCATCCTTCTCGCCGCTGGCGGGATCATCTGGGCGACGTCCGATCGTCCGTCAGATGATTCTATGATGGAAGACGACGCCATGATGCAGAAGGACGAGATGATGGATGATACGGACGTCATGATGCAGAAAGACGGCGATGCTATGGATGACAAGATGACGGACGGAGATTCCATGATGAAAGACGACGAAGCGATGATGTCCGATGGTGAGATGACCAAAGATGACGGTGCCATGATGATGCAAAAAGGGGACTATGTATCCTATGCCGCGGACAAGTTAGCTTTCGCTGAGACAGGAGACGTCGTCCTCTTCTTCCACGCATCGTGGTGCCCGTATTGCCGTGCCGCCGATGCTGACATTACCGAGAATGTCGCTGCTATTCCTCCGAGCCTGCTCATCCTCAAGACCGACTATGACAGCCAGACCGCGCTCAAGCAGAAGTATGGTGTGACCTATCAGCACACCTTCGTCCAAGTCGACGCAGGCGGCAATCAGATCGCCAAATGGAGCGGCTCGGAGACGCTCGCCGATATCGTCGCTCACGTCAAGTAGCAGACAACCGTCATATCGTTCCTCCGTCCAATTTCTTTCTATGGCTTTCCTCATCCTCTCATTCATAGCAGGCGTGCTCACGGTCCTCGCACCGTGCGTATTGCCGATCTTGCCAGTCATACTTGGTGGTACCGCCACTGACACTGACAATCGTCGTCGACCACTTGTCATCATAGGCGCGCTCGCCGTATCTGTTTTCGTCTTCACACTCCTCCTCAAGGCATCGACAGCACTCATCATGATACCTCCTGCAGTATGGGCATATGTATCCGGAGCCATATTGCTCGCATTTGGCTTGACTCTCCTCTTTCCCGAGGCCTGGGCACGTCTACTGCTCAAGGTTCCTGGTCACAACAGGCCGGATGCGTGGCTCTCCAAGGGGTATTCTCATAAAGGCGCGTTCTGGGGAGATGCCCTCATCGGAGCGGCGCTCGGACCTATCTTCACGACATGTTCGCCCACATTCTTCGTGATACTCGCCACTGTCCTCCCGCAGTCGCTCGCGGCAGGTCTCGCCAATCTAGCCGCCTACGTCATCGGTCTAGCTCTCATACTCCTGCTCATAGCACGTCTCGGACAGAGGCTAGTATCGCGGCTCGAATGGGCAGCGGATCCAAAAGGATGGTTCAAGCGCGCTTTGGGAGCTATTTTCGTGATCCTCGCCATCCTCATCGCCACTGGCATCGAGAAGAAGATAGAGACCGCTCTCCTGGATGTGGGCTTTCTCGATCCTACCTCGATCGAGCGGTACTTCCAGAGACTGCTCGAGCGACCAACTGAGACAGAAGGGTCAATCTCCGGTATATCCACCTCGCGCGATGTCAGTCCAGGAACGCCCGCAAAAGCCGTCGAGATCAGAGATCCCGCTGGGTTCGTCAATAGCGAGCCTTTCGAGCTCGCCGATCTGATCGGCGACAAGGTGATCCTGCTCGACTTCATGACGTATTCATGCATCAACTGCCAGCGCACATTCCCATACCTCAATGATTGGTATGCGAAGTACAAGGATCAAGGATTGGAGATCGTCGCCATACACACGCCGGAGTTCGCATTTGAAAAGGACATAGACAATGTCCGCGAGGCGGCTTCTGATTTTGGGCTCGAGTTCCCGCTAGTCCTCGACAATGACTATGAGACATGGAATGCCTACAACAACCGATATTGGCCGCACAAATACCTCATAGATATAGATGGCAATATCATCTATGATCATATCGGCGAGGGTGGATATGACGAGACGGAACATCGCATCGTGGAGCTTTTGATGCAGAGAAAGGTGCGCCTCGGAAGCCCGTCGACGATGATCGATACAGGAGGAGAGCTTTCGATCGAACGCTTGCCATCAGAACGCAACAGAGCATCGAGTCCTGAGACGTACTTCGGCGCTCTCCGTAACCGCAATTTCGGCAATGGTCGCCCGGGGACCGTGGGAGAGGGGGATTTTGAGATCCCGCAGATGCTCGCGCCCGACGCGTTCTATCTCGGTGGTCTGTGGAAGATAGAGCCCGAATATGCCGAATCAGCGGCGATGGGCATGATGCAGAGCCGGCTCTCATTCGTATTCGAAGCATCCAAAGTCTTCATCGTCGCTGGTTCATCGGACGGATCGCCGATCCGGGCCAAAGTACTCATAGATGGAGCATCTATCCCCGGAGGATCATCCGGTGCAGATGTCGAAGACGGCATCGTATCTATATCCGATCATCGCCTCTATGAGCTCTTCGTCCAGTCTGATCCGGAGCCGCATCGCATCGATATCATATTCGAGGGTCCTGGGGGCAGGGTTTTCACCTTCACCTTCGGCTGAAGACACCGTACAATAGAGTCATATGTGGCATTCACTGACTTCGGAAGAGGCGATATATCGTCTCGAGAGCGATCGGCGCGGCTTATCTACTGATGAGGCGCGACGGCGTCTGAGTGTCCATGGGCCCAATGCCTTGCCAGAATCCAAACCGAAGAGCATCTTCTCCATCGCGCTCTCCCAGTTCAAGAGCCCTATCATCTATATCCTGATCGTCGCGGCAGGCATCGTCATCGCTTTGGGCGAATACGTAGACGGGGCGGTCATAGCCGCGGTCTTGCTGATCAATGCCGTCATCGGAGTCATCCAAGAAGGCAAAGCCCAGAATGCTCTGGCCAGCTTGCGTACGTTCGTAGCGACCAACGCCGTCATCATGCGCGGCGGCACAGAAGAGATCATCCCCGATCATGAAGTCGTCCCCGGTGATATCATCATGCTCGAAGAGGGCAGCAAGGTCCCGGCTGATGCTCGTCTCGTCGAGATGTCCAACCTGCGCATCGATGAGTCGGCGCTCACGGGAGAATCCGAGCCTGTCTCCAAAGACATCCAGCCGCTTCCCAAGGAGCGGCTCCAACCGGCAGATCAGACGAACATGGTATTCCGCGGTTCGTTCGTGGTCGGCGGGTCCGGTGTCGCGGTCGTCGTCGGCACGGGGGTCTCTACAGTCATCGGCGGCATCTCCGGACGTATCCAGTCCATAGATGCAGACATGCCCCTCAAGCGGCATATAGCCGCCCTGTCGCGCGCCATCATCCTCGTCGTGCTCGCGGTGGCGGCGCTCATATTCGTCTTGGGTCTCCTCCGGGGACAGAGCGCGGCAGACATGTTCGGCACCGTCGTCGCGATATCTGTGTCCGCCATCCCAGAAGGATTACCTGTGGTGGTCACACTCATCCTGGCGACGGGAGTCTTCCGTATGGGCAAGCGCAACGCTCTCGTGAGGAGGCTCCAAGCAGTCGAGGCTCTCGGTCAGGCTAGGGTTCTAGCTGTCGACAAGACGGGCACGATCACGAGAAATCAGATGATCGTCAAGCATATCTATACCGGCGGGAAGATCTATGATGTGTCCGGATCAGGATATGAGCCGAGAGGATCGGTCACGATCGACGGCTCTGATGCGAGTGCTCATCCTGATATAGTCCTCGTCGCCGAGTCGTGCGCGTATGACGCATCATCTGTTGTCGCCTATGACGAGACTGCTAGGGAGTGGAAACGCCTCTCAGGAGACCCTACCGAGACCGCGCTCGTGGTCTTGGCAGAGAAGCTCGGCATGCGCCAGGAGGACCTCCTCAAGAGGGATCCTCGCATCCTGGAGATACCGTTTGACTCGCGGATCAAGTATCGTGCGTCGCTCAACCAGACGAGCGACAAGAAGATCCTCACGGTGATCGGTGCTCCTGATGTCCTGCTCCCGCTGGTCGTCCGCGAATATAGAGGAGGATCATCAGTCGATCTCGAACAGGGCGCGTCAGAGCGCATCTCGACCGAGCATAAGCGCCTGATGTCCCAGGGATTGCGCGTGCTCGCCATAGCACGGGCGGATGATCCGGATGAAGTGTCTCTCGGATCGTTGCCGCCGCTCTCGCTCGTCGCCCTCGTGGGCATCCGTGACGATATCAAGCCGGAAGTCCATGACGCCGTCTCTCGGTGTCAGGAGGCCGGCATCAGGGTGATCATGCTGACTGGAGACCATCGCGACACGGCGGTCGCTGTCGCTCGCGAAGTGGGCATCTATCGCGAAGGAGATGATATCATCGTTGGTTCAGAGTTGGATGCTTCATCTATGAAGGAGCTCACGGAGAGAGCTGGGCGCGCGTCGGTCTTCGCTCGTGTCACGCCCGAGCACAAGCTCGCCATCATCGATCTCTATAGAGAGCGGGGCGAGACCATCGCCATGACAGGCGATGGCGTCAATGACGCGCTCTCGCTCGTCGCCGCCGATCTCGGCGTGGCTATGGGGAAGAATGGCACTGAAGTCGCCAAGGAAGCGTCCGACATCGTGCTTCTCGACGACAACTTCGGTACGGTGGTCGCCGCGGTCGAAGAAGGGAGGAACATCTACGCCACGATCAAGAAGGTCGTCGTCTATCTCTTCTCGACCAGCCTGGGCGAGATACTCACCATCATCGGAGCGCTTTCGCTCGGCTTGCCTATACCGCTCTCGGCCAGCCAGATCATCTGGCTCAACTTCGTGACAGATGGCATGCTGGTCGCCGCGCTTGCCTTTGAGCCGAGAGAGCACTCGCTCAAGCTCGGCCGTATGCGCTCAGGCGCCGGCGCGTTTCTGGATACCCAATCAGTGGTACGCATGGTGTTCCTCGGCGCGATCATGATGATCGGCGCTTTGTCGCTCTACCATCTATTCCTCCCATATGGATTCGCCAAAGCATCGACCGTGACTCTGACGGTCTTGGCGGCGTTCCAGTGGTTCAATGCGTGGAATGTGCGTTCCGCGACCGTGCCGGTGTCATCGCGCAAGCTCGCTCCGAATCGCGCCTTGTACGTCTCGCTCGCCGCAGCGATCGCTCTGCAAGTCGCGGCAGTCTACACTCCGCTCGGATCAGTGCTCGGGACGGAGCCGCTCGCCGCCATCGAGTGGATGTTCGTCATCGCTGCCGCGGCGATGATCTTCATCGCAGAGGACGCGCGGAAATATTTCTTCTGGACGCGCTCGCGCGCATCAGCGCGCGTCGGATGATCGTATGAGCGCGGAAAGTTATGCACAGTTTTGTATTTTTTTTCTCGCAATCGCGCGAGCCAACGTTTATAATTACTAGTGGTCGAGTATTGGTAGTCGTAATATCCACGCTCATACATACTCCTATGGCAAAGAAAAAGAGAAAGGTCGCAAAGAAGAAGGCGACCAAGAAGCGCTCTTCCAAGAAGAAGAAGCGCCGATAGTCTCCTCTCTCATGTGACCCCGCCGCTCATCGCGGCGGGGTTTCGTCATATGCCGATATCCGGAGTTCCGCCGATGCGCGTCGCATGGTATACTGCGTGCATGGCCAAACGTGCATCAGTACAGAAGAAATCATCCCGATCGCGCAAGACCAAGAAGCGCATCGCTACCAAGCGTGCGCGCAATGCGCATCGATATAGCAAGAAGCGCTAGCAGGGTCACCAGTTCGCGAGCTTGTTACCGGCATAGATGCCGAGCAAGCCGCCGATGGTCCCGCCGAGGATGCCTGCGATCGAGAATGCTCCGGATCCCCATAAAGCAGGGATCCAGGAGCCTATCGTCATGCCTGAGAACATACCTATCCATATGAAGTGGCGTAGGTTCATAGGTGTATTGTACTATATATACGACATATATGGACAAGATCGATACGCACATGACAGCTGTTTTCGCGAATGGATGCTTCTGGTGCACAGAAGCCGTCTTTTCTGCGCTCAAGGGAGTGTCGTCTGTGGAGCCGGGATATACAGGAGGCACAGGTGCTCCTACGTATGAAGATGTGGCGGATGGCGGAACTGGCCATGCCGAAGCGATCAGGATCACGTATGATCAGATCATCATATCCTATGATGATCTGCTGGTAGTCTTTTTCAATACGCATGATCCGACGACATTAAATCGTCAGGGCAATGATGTCGGTACGCAATATCGCTCAGCTATATTCTATGTCGATGAGGAGCAACGCCGCAAAGCGGAGGCGCTCATCGCCGAGCTCGATGCGACGCATGCATATGACAAGCCGATTGTCACGGAAGTGAAGCCGCTCGAGGATTTCTATCCTGCAGAGGGGTATCACAAGGATTATTACAAGAATCATCCCGAGCAGGCGTATTGTCAGATCGTCATCGCGCCCAAGCTGGAGAAATTGCAAAAACGGTTCAAGGAATTACTCAAATAACCTACTCTGATGAACGAAGAAGACATCAAACAGAAATTGACTCCCGAAGAGTATCAGGTGCTCCGTCAAAAGGGCACCGAAGCGCCTTTTTCCGGCGCGCTGCTCCATGACGATCGCACCGGTATGTATGTCTGCAAAGTGTGCGGATCGGCGCTGTTCTCTTCGGGTGCCAAATTCGACTCCGGTACCGGCTGGCCGTCGTTCGATCAGGCGATACCCGGAGCCGTCAGAGAAGTCGCCGATGATAGTCATGGCATGCACCGCACGGAGATCGTGTGTGCAACATGCGATTCGCATCTCGGTCATGTATTCGACGACGGCCCTACTCCGACGGGCAAGCGGTATTGCCTCAATTCGGTGTGCCTGGATCTACAAGAACAGGCGAAATGAAGAACCTCGCGGTAAGCTGTGGGAGTATATGTCTCTGAAAAGAATACTATGAGCAAATAGAATCGCCCCTTCTCGGAAGAGAAGGGGCGGGATCGGACGGATGTCACAAGTTGCCTGCCGCTTTGAGGCCACCTGTGATGACGAGAAGTACGAGTCCGATGAGTACGAGGATGACGCCAACACGAGATACATTACAAGCGGTCTCCATTCGCCATCTAGTGGCGTTGTTGAATGCCGTCGTTATCGTGAATACTCCAATGACGAGGATGCCGATGCTGGTGTAGCATAGAGTGTTCATATGCAGTTCCTTTCGAGATGAGAGTGGTCTGCCGCACATCATATCCGCTCGACCCTGTTTTGGCAAATCACTGCTTCTTCCTCGGCTGGATGCCGAGCTCTTTCCATTGCTTGTCCGATATCTCCGACGGTGCTTCCATCATGAGGTCTTTGCCTTCTCCTGTCTTGGCAAACGCGATGACCTCGCGTATAGAGGACTGGTTGCGAAGCAGGGTGACGAGGCGATCGAGACCCCAGGCGATGCCGCCGTGCGGAGGAGTCCCCGAACCGAGCGCGCGGAGCATGTGACCGAAACTCGACTCAATATGCTCATCCGCGTATCCCATGATCTCGAAGACTTTCTTGAGTGCTCTGGGATCATGATTGCGTATGCTACCACCGCCGATCTCGAAGCCGTTGAGCACTACATCGTATTGGGTCGTCAGTATCTCGCCGATATGTTCCTTGCCCATGAGCCACCCATGATGCTCCGGCTTTGCCGCCGAGAACGGATTGTGCGTGAATGTCCACGCCTTTGTCGAGGCTTCGGCGCGCGCGGCGCCCTTCTCGTCTTTCGTTTCTTCGAAGAAGGGGAAGTCGATGACCCAGCAGAAAGCGAGCAGATCAGGGTCGTCTTTGTTCTCGCGGATATCAGGTCTGTCACTGCCGTATTTTTCCATGGCTTCTTTGTACGAGATGCGCGGGAAGGGGATAGACTGGATCTTTTTTCCCGGGAATAGCTCGGTGACGAGCTCGATGAGGAGCTTTTCATTGAGCGCCATGACATCTTCTCGCTCGACGAAGCTCATCTCCATGTCGAGCTGTGTGAACTCAGGTTGGCGATCCGATCTGGTATCCTCATCACGGAAACAGCGTGCGATCTGGAAATACTTCTCGAACCCTGAGGTCATCAGGAGCTGTTTGTATTGCTGAGGGGATTGCGGGAGCGCGTAGAACTTGCCTGGTTCGAGGCGCGCGGGAACGACATAGTCGCGGGCACCCTCTGGAGTGGATTTGGTCAGGATGGGAGTCTCGATCTCTGCGAATCCTTCTGCATCCATGAAATCGCGGATGTGCTTGATGATGCGGTGGCGCATGCGGATATTCTCCTGCATCCGCGGCCTCCGTAGATCGAGATAGCGATGTGCGAGACGAGCGTCCTCTCCGATATCTGATCCGTCGCCACGCACATCGATAGCAGGGGTCTCTGCTTCGTTGAGGATATCTATAGCTAGGATCTCAAGCTCGATGTCGCCGTTCAGCCGGTCTTTCTGGATGTTCCTCTCGGGCCTCTTGTTGACCTTGCCACGGACGGTCACGACCCACTCTGGGCGGAGCGTCTCACCGACTGTGTGAGCTTCGGTGGCGCCCGGCAGGATGACTCCCTGGATGGTCCCGGTCATATCACGGAAGTCCAGGAATATGAGCTTGCCCTGGTCTCGACGTACATCTACCCAGCCAGAGATAGATGCCTCGCCACCTATGTGGTTTTTGAGATCGCGGATATATGTACGTGTCATGATGGTATCAAATATACCATGTAGAATAAGGCCAGGACAGGGGATTGACAACGGATACTTTTGCGTGTATAATTGATATTAGTAGTACCAAGGTCTGACCTTGGAATCACATAAACCCAGTGTCTGCCGTATAGGCGGACGCGTATCCACGAGGACATTCACAATGAAGCACATGACGCATCTGGCGACCTTGGTCGCCGTCGCGATGATCGTATCCGTCGCCGGACAGGCTTTGGCCTACAACAAGGTCCAGTTCCAGTCGATCAGCGAGAACAGCCCGCTCAATCCTACCCCAGGATTCAGCGTGACCAATCTCTGTTTCGACGAGCCGACGGTATTCGGCCCGATCTGGTACGGGCCGGGTGACACCGGCAATGAGCCCGGCTTTCTCCGATTGGAGATGGCTATGGGCTACTACAGCTTGTTGTTCTTCGACAACAACGGCGGTGTGCCGTTCCAGCAGGGGGTCAAGTACACCAATCCGACATCATGGTCATATCCGGTCTCCGGACGGCCGATGATGCATATCACCGGACTGGGAGGGGGGTATCTATCATTGTATGAGGATAGCTACTTCGAATTCCAGCATCTGACGCTCGATCTCATCGACGGTTCTGTCGAGTCAGCCAGGATCTTGGCTGTCCAGCATGGACGTGGTTGGGATCCATTTTACAGCGACGGTTATGAAGTGGTCCTCATCGACTTCAACATGCCGGACGAGATCGAGCCGGAGAGCATCACAGCTCTCACGGCGAGCATCATCCCGGAGCCGACATCGTCAGCGATCGTCGCCATCGGCCTCTGTGCTCTCTGGACATGTCGACGCAAGCTTTCGCGGAAATAGTTCCGCGGATCTCGGGAATCATCTCCGATCGACCCTCCATAGCTCCGCTATGGAGGGTTTTCTCATATCTGTCTGTAAGTGATATGATGTAACTATGAATATCAAACGTCTGGTGCTCGTCATCGTGGCGCTCGCTATCATCATAGTTGCGATAGCTATCGCGCATCGTTCTGCTTACGCGCCCGCGGATGTCGAGACGGTGCCGGTAGTATCGTATAGCGGTGGAGCCGACCGCGATGTCATCCGCCTCGATTCTCTGGCCGCCGGAGATGAGATATCGTCGCCTCTCGAGATATCGGGTCGTGCACGGGGTACATGGTATTTTGAGGCATCATTCCCGGTCTCAGTCGTCGACTGGGATGGACTGATCATCGGCGAGGGCTACGCCACTGCTCAGGGTGATTGGATGACCGAGGAGTTCGTGCCGTTCACGGCGACTGTCGAGTTCGCTCCGCGCGAACGCATCGCTCCGGGTACGTACAACGCCCGTGGCGCTGTCATCCTCCACAACGCCAATGCTTCCGGAGAGCCGAAGCGCGATATGGCGATCGAGATCCCGATAGTTTTCAGAAAATGACTACTGCCGGGATTTTCTGTTGGTCTGGGCACAACTTGATGCTATAGTAGTGCCCATGGACGACATCTCACCAGTCATCAAGGAAAAAGCCCCGCTCATCCTCGCCGAGATCCAGAAGGCGAGCTCTATATTGTTGCACTGTCATCCGTTACCTGACCCGGATAGCGTGTGTTCTGTCTTGGCGATGAAGTCCGTGCTCGAACAGATGGGCAAGAAAGCGACCGTTATACGCGGCGATTCGAGCATCCCTCGAGCATTTGGACATTTTCCAGGGGTAGCCAATATCGAGGATAGCAGTTTTTCAGAGGTTGATTTACAAAAATTCGATTTGTTCATCAGCATAGATAGCGGATCGATAAATATGGTTTCGCAAGATAATCCGCCGACATACCCTCTGCCCATACGGACCGTCGTGATAGATCATCATGCGACCAATGAGAGCTATGGCGATGTCAATCTCATAGATGCGTCATCTCCATCTGCCGCGTTCGTAGTGCTCCAGCTTCTCAAGATGTGGAAGGTATCTATCGATCATGATATCGCCATCAATTTGTTCGTGGGTATGTACACCGATACAGGAGGATTCAAATATACTCCGACTGACTATCGAGTGATCGCCGGCGCAGCTGAGCTCGCAAAGATAGCCCCAGATTTCATAGATGTGATCTTTACGATGGAAAATAGCCAGTCCAAAGAGGCGTTGTATTATCAGGCACTTGCTCTGAGTTCGATAGAAACCTTTTGCGAGGAAAACATCGCCGTATCGACGGTCTCATATGATGATCTTGTAGCCAAGAAAATCCCCGACGAGTGTGTTCGAGGCATAAGCATATCCAATATCTTGAAGTCAGTTGTCGGATGGAATATCGGAGTCTCATTGATCGAACGCGAACCAAATAGCGTAAAGATGAGCCTGAGGACGCGCGATAGAGACGTTTTCGATGTTTCGAAGCTCGCAGTCGCGGTCGGTGGGGGTGGGCATCGTGCCGCCGCCGCCGCGGTCCTCAAGATGTCCCTCGCCGATGCAAAGAAGCTCGTCGTCGACAAAGCCAAAGAGATTTACAAGCTATAAATAATATTGAACTCGATTTTTTCTATGAACCCCACAGACCAACCACAAGCGCAATCTGATGGCCCGCACAAGTTCCCCTGGCTCGTGACGGTCGTCGTTCTCGTCAGCATCCTCGGCGGTATCTACTGGTGGGGAAGCGGGAATAGAGACTCATCAGAGAAGAGTGACGATCTATATTCATATTCTGCCGAACAGCGAGCGCAGATTGAGACGCAGAGTCAGGGAGCTCCGTCCACCGAAACCACTAATAATCAAGACACCAACAACCTCATGCACACCATCACTATCGAGACCACCAAAGGGACCATCGTATTCGAGACCTACGACGCCGACGCCCCCAAGACTGTGGATAATTTCATAACGCTCGCTTCCAAGGGATATTATGACGGTATTATCTTTCACCGTGTTATTCAGGGTTTCATGATCCAGGGCGGCGATCCGACCGGTACGGGTGCCGGAGGACCGGGATATGAATTCGCCGATGAGCTGGATCCATCGACCGAGTCCTACAGGGCAGGCTATGTCCGCGGCACAGTCGCTATGGCCAATAGGGGCTCTGATACCAACGGCTCTCAATTCTTCATCATGCATCAGGATACGCCGCTTCCTCACAACTACACCATCTTCGGTCGCGTGGTCTCCGGCATGGACGTTGTCGACGCGATCGCTACGACACCGGTCGACGGATCCGATCGTCCTCTCGAGGAAGTTTCTATGAAGAAGGTCACGGTCGCGAGCAAGTAGTAATTCCGCAGTCCTGCAGGTCTACCCTGCGGGTCACCAAATCACTCCCCGCAGGGTAGACCTGCGGAGACTGCCAAAATATGGTTTAATGCTGTCAGAAATAGCAGAATACAACAAATAAAAAGAAAGGTTTCGGTATGCTAACATTCACCAAAGACACCTGTCGGTTCTTCGTCAAACCTATCGGAGTCGAGTCCAACCAGCGCCTCGTCGAACTGCTCGGACAAGCTGTGTATGCTGACGAGCAGTATGATCAGGAATCAGCCACCGGCGTTCCTGAAAATGGCTATGAAGTATCTATGGATCAGCTTGTTACCATCTTCGAGAGCTCTCGTCGGAACTCGGGCCTCAAATATGAATTTCGGGCTCGCATCAGAGGAGTACTCAATCCGATCATGCTTGTTCCGGATCAGTCACTCGCGTCAGTCAACTCACTAGTCGCGCTGACTACCGATATGGTACGCAAGGCATTCAGGGTCAGGAGATCTGTACCTGCGTCGCATAGACCTGGTTCTATGCCGTACAATGTCTTGCCCCAGGAACGGCATCCTCGTCGGATCCGGCCAGTTCGAGCTCGTACAAAATGATGTCGAATCCACCATCGCCAAGGGTCAAACCTTGGCGATTTTCATGTATACTGGATTCCGCAGGGTAGACCTGCGGGTCACCAAATCACTCCCCGCAGGTCTACCCTGCGGGGACTGCGGAGTATGATGTCATTCAAAGAAAAAGTGTTCTCGGTCGTCAGTAAAATCCCGAAAGGGGAGGTTTTGACGTATAAGGAGGTCGCAAGGAGAGCGGGGAATCCCAAAGCATCTCGCGCGGTCGGCAATATATTGAACACCAACTATGATCCTGCGATCCCGTGTCATCGTGTAGTGCGATCTGATGGGAAGATAGGTGGGTACAATAGGGGTGCGGAGAGGAAAGTCGAGATTCTCAAGAAAGAAAGGAGTAAGAATATAAAAAGCGAAGGCAAATAGTGTCTTCGCTGTGGTGTTGTCAGTTTCTATTCGAACCAATACCAATGGTCGACTCCGCGCAACTTGCCATGTGGCACAAGCAGGTCATTCATGACGCGTATCAAAGTTGCACGATTGCATACAGACTCACCAGTTTTTGGTTCGACGAAGCGCTCGACCAGCTCTGACCAGTGAACCTTCGTTTTCTTGGAAAACATCCCCAAGATCTCATCGCGTACGATTTGTTCGATGTAGTGGCCTGGACCAGATTGTTCAAGCTTAGCTTTTGTTTTCAAGGCACCCTTTCTTTTAGTTGTTTGAGTCAATGTAAACAATTCTACGAGATTTTGTCAACAAACTTTGCACTTTTCATTTTGCACTGTAAACTTTATCTATGTCCGACTACTACAACCCCCGCCGTACGCGCAATATCTTCGACCCGTCGAGCGACGAGCCGTTCAGAGTCAGCCGCTCCAAGATCGACCTTTTCCTCAACTGCCCCCTCTGCTTCTATCTCGACTGCCGGCTCGGCGTGGCGCGACCGCCCGGATTCCCCTTTGCGCTCAATTCCGCCGTAGACGCCCTGCTCAAAAAGGAGTTCGATATCCATCGCGCCAAGAAGCGCCCCCATCCGCTCATGCATTCCTATGGGCTCAAGGATGTCGTGCCGTTCCAACACGAGGACCTGGATCTCTGGCGGAGCAATTTCAAAGGTATCAGATATGTCCATGGACCGAGCAATCTGCTCGTCACCGGCGCGATCGACGATATTTGGGTCGATACCGAGGGCAAGGTTATCATCGTGGATTACAAATCCACCAGCAAAGAGGAGAAGGTGACTCTGGATAAGGAGTGGCAGATCGGCTACAAACGTCAGATGGAGGTCTATCAGTGGCTTTTTCGCATGAACGGATTCGCCGTCTCGTCGACGGGATATTTCGTCTATTGCAACGGCAAGACCGACAGGGAGGCCTTTGATGCCAAACTGGAGTTTGACATCGATATCATCGCGTATACGGGAGATGATTCCTGGATAGGGGAGACATTGCCGGAGATCAGGAAGTGTCTCATGGAAGCCAAGCCACCAAAACCGGCCGAAGGATGCGACTACTGTGCCTATCGCAAGGCCGCGCGGGATGTGCAGGTTGGACGTTGATTTCTCCGTATCTGTGCGGTAAAGTCTGCGCAGATTATGAAAACTTCAAAATCGCTTCCCAAGCCGAGGCATATTGGCAGCAATATTCTCGCATTTGATCGAGACAAACGGTTTCCACATGGTCCTGATCTATTCATGGGCTTCAAGCCTCCCCAAAACAGGTCGGATCGCAGGGGTCACAAGCGGGAAACAATAGGACCTGGCAAATGGTCTATCGCAGGCGGTGGATTCGAACCGCGTATCGATAGAAGCGGGGTCCATACGGCTCGACGTGAGCTTTTCGAAGAGTCTGGTGAAGTGTGGTGGCTTCCACTCAGATGCTTCTCATGCATCGGTATTCTGGATGTATACCACGGACATCATGCGTCGATTTCATGGCAAGAGGCGGAATACATATGGAGAGTGCATCTCTTCGAAGTAGTCATTCCATTTAATCTTCGCAATGATCATCGTCCGAATGGTGAATATGTCAAGACTGCCTGGCATTCCGTATCGCGGTTACCCTGGAGAAGGATGGTCGCCAGTGATCGTTTGTGGCTACCACGACTGATCGCTGGCGAGAAATTGAGGATACGGTTGATGCGCAATCATCTGACCAAGAAGGTATTGAAATGCGAAATGACGCCGTATCCATCGTAGGCATCGCACGTAGATCGATTCACGGAGACCGGTTTTGCCCACTGGTCTCTTTTTTATGATATACTGCCGCCTACGGCGCACATATGCGCTTTTGTAAGCATTAAATAACCCTTCATACATATGAAAAACCCATCGTGGTTCAATCAGGACACGGGACTCCTCCTTATCCGCATCGCTGTCGCCATCATATTCATCTTCGCTGGTGTCACCAAACTCATGAACATCAGCATGGTCGTCGGATTCTTCGGTGCTATGGGCTTGCCGGCGTTCGTCGCCTGGCTGGTCGCTATCGTCGAGACTCTCGGTGGCATCGCTATCCTCCTCGGCGTATGGACCCGCTTCTTCGGCGTCGCCCTAGCCATCATCATGGTCTGCGCGTTCTTCATCGCTCATTTGCCCCAGGGATTCATCGCCTCCCAGCAGGTCATCGTCCTCTTCCTCATCAACCTCGCCCTCGTCGCCGCTGGTCCGGGCAAGTATGCGCTCAAGAAGCGTGCCGCACCCGCGCCGGTCAATCCCGGTATGGGAATGTAGTAGCATCTCTGGATTTCGGTCGGTCCTGTCCGATAAGAAAAAAGCCCTCGTTTTGTGCGAGGGCTTTGTTTGGATAGATATCGTACTGTTACCGGTTGAGGTGTTCAACGAGCTGTACGATGTCTTCGCGTTGTCTTTCCAGGTCAATGCTTGATTCTGATGCGATAACATGTATGGTCGCAATGACTTTACTGACTAGAACTACATTCGATAATGTCGTCAGTTGTTCGAGGGCCGTTGTCATCTCATTGATAACCTTGAGCCGTTCTTCGGGGGTCCAGTCTTTACTAGGGTTTGTAGTCATAAGTGTTATAGTTGGATTGTGATGTGAAAGATAACAAAGCGTCAGTGCCTTGCGATCTCACTGCCACAATCCAATACCTCAAAGACCTGTAGATTTACCTTTGAATCCGAACGCTTGTATGATTAAAAATCATGAAAACGT
>CAZIVT010000011.1:0-23429 GCA_964543075.1 uncultured Candidatus Saccharibacteria bacterium
CGTTTTCATGATTTTTAATCATACAAGCGTTCGGATTCAAAGGTAAATCTACACTGGCCTGTATTCAGGCTATTCTGTACATTACAACCTCATCATGAAAAAACACACGACACAAGACGGTAAACAAATCTCCCAAATGGAGTGGGGGATGTTGCTCGCGGGCCTGCTCGCGGTGCTAGTCATTACCGGCGTATATCTGCCGAACACATCGTGGTTCGCGCGATATGACACCGGAGGCGCTCCCGCGCCGGTCGCTATGGATCCTGTAGATCCGCCCACGATCGATCCGACCGAAGCCGCGCTCAATCAGCTCGGCTTCAGTATGTCCAACCAGGTAGCCATTTCGGTGAAGTAGACACAGAAACAAACAAACAGAAAGAAAAGAGAAAGTCAGAACACGTATGAAAAAGATCAGTATGATGTTGTCCGTTCTCGTCATCGCCATCTCCTGCGCTTGGGCGCAGGGTCAAGATGCCGAACAAATCAACCCGCTCGATGTCGGTCGCGCATTCGCGCTCAAGTCGCCTACGTACTTCAAGTGTACCCTGTACGGGAATGCACTGGTCGGGGATGTGTGGCAACCGACCATCATGGAATTCGTAACGCGGAAGAGCGATCATGGGATCACGAACCTGGTCGTCAATGGTATGATCATTCCATTGCCCAAGCCGATCTATGGATTGCCGATGGGCGATGGGGGCATCATCAAAGACGTCAACGTCAATGTGACTGCTTTCACCGATTCCGGTGAATATGCTGGCAACGGATATACCTATGCGCAAGCAGTCTCGACGGGAGATCAGATCGAAGTCATCCTGCGTCCAGCTGACGTTCGGCGCGAGATCCCGGTAGATGTCGGCCGATACGGTAATGACATCAAGTTGGAGATCGAAGGGTTCACTTATGGCTACGGCTACGGTATCGATGGAGGCAAGTTCTATGTTTATCTGCCGCCCGTCGGAGGGACGTATCACTACATCCTCCGCCGCTGGAGTACGGGTGAGCCGATCGGCGAAGGCTGGATCGAGCCATACAAGGATCCAGTTATTTCCAACAATGCCTTCGTAGGTATCCGATATATCGGTAATGTGGTCGGTGTCGAGTTTGAGAGACGTGTCTCTGATCAATGGATCAGTGTTCCACGCCAATCATTCGATTGCTCGATTCCGACCGAAGATGGCACCAATGTGCTCGGTAAAGTCATCTGGGCCGATGTGGGACAGTCTAGTCTCGAGGTCAGCATACACGGTTCGTTCGATGTCTATGTGTATCAAGCGACAGAGGAGGGCGATATGCCGCTGCTCGAGCTCGAAGATCATAGTTCCAACTACCAGACTCGAGTAAATACCGTAAGGAACAAGGTTGGCAAAGCCGTCATCGTAGTCGTGCCGCGCGATTCTTCCGCGGAACAGACGACATGGATTGATCTCCATAAATACCTCGGAAGCCCTAGTCTGCCGCCTGTAGTGATAGGCAAAGGCTGATCAGGATTCATGATGCTCATCGCAGGCCGCGACGGACAACCGTTGCGGCCTTTTTTGCGCCTATTTTGTATGTGAAAAAACGCGCATGCAAGTGAATGCATGCGCGCATGAAGTGTCCTCTACGGACGCCTCGTTCTTCGTCGGATGTATGAGATACATCCCAGTGCGAGGATCGAGAGGGCGGCCGTGCTAGGCTCCGGCGCTATGGGCGTCGGGGGACACGTGTAGATCCGGAGACCCCAGCTGTCGACCCGCGTCTGCGCTCCTCCAGAGAGATCCGCGAAGAACACGAACCAATCTCCATTGGGATCGAGACCGCCGAAGGTGTCTGTGAAGGTCGCTCGGGGTACGTCGCATAGAGCGGCGAGATCGAGCGGGTCGCTATTCCTGCCATCGGGCTTGAATAGTCCGATCGTCGGATCGCGCCCTCTGACTACAGCGTCATCGATATTGACACGGGCTGAGTCGCTCAATGTCACATCGAACCCTTGCGCCATGGATCCCCACGGCTCCTGTTCGCTGGATCCGGGACGGTTGAGCAGGACTATCATGTGTCCCTGGTGCCAGAGGTAACCGTAGAGGTCTCCATTCCAGCCATCCTCAAAGTCGAGGAGGACCTCGACGGTGTCGATCGTCCCCTCGATGCCGAATACGCGGCCTCCGCTGACCCAACCAGTCATGTTGGCATCAGGGATGATCGGGTTGCGAGGGGTGAATGTAGTCTCGAATTCGGGCGTTTGCCCGTGTGCGTGTTGGCAGATGGCTATGCAAGCCGCCGCCATCAAACAGTGTATTGATCTGTGTATGTTCATGAGCTTCCTGTCCAGTATCTTTCGTTCGTGTTGTCTACATGCGCCGACCCAAGGGCGCGGCACGGTCTGTCATGACTATAACATGTATTTATGTGGATGTCATATGGCCGATAGCAGAGAGAGTTGCATATTCCTGTTGGATAGGGTATAGTGTTCCGACATAGTTTATACCATCATGTCTCAAGATTCGCTCATACAACTCAAGCACAAAGCCACTGGCGAGACCTACTGGACCCGCAAGAACAAGAAGAAGGTCGAGCGCAAGATCGAGCTCAAGAAATACAGCGCCGTGCTCCGCAAGCACGTCGTGTTCAAGGAGGCCAAGAAATAGTGCCCTCTCGGTTGCTGATAGTCGATAGATATGAATAGACGCTACCGGTGAGGTTGCGTTTATTTGTAAAGATACGTATCATTTGTATCGGTTCGGGTAGATGCATCGATCGGTGATCTACGTCTCTCGATAGGGAGGCGTCCGGATTCTATAGGGCGATTAGTTAAGTGGCATAACTGCGGTCTCCAAAACCGCTGTCGGGGGTTCGATTCCCTCATCGCCCGCCTATTGACAAATAGCGTAGATATGATATAATAGGTCTGTTAGCAATTAATCAGCATAGATCTATGAAAAAGACTTCTACGTTCAGGAATATCGCCGTTCTGGTCATCCTCGTCGGATTGGTCGTCGCCGCAAGCACGGCTATGGCCTCAGCCGCTACGATCGCCAAGCTTTCGCTCGTCGGTCCGGTCGCTGGATCCTTTGAGATGGGCCAGTCGCAGACCATCAAGTGGTCTTCGAACGGTTCTGTCCCCAACGTCGATATTCGCCTCATTCGTAAAGTGTCGGATGATCCGGCTCGCTATGAAGCGGTCCGCACGATCGCCCTCAACACCAAGAATGACGGCACTGCTACCTGGGTCCCCTCAGCTATAGAGACCGGTTCTGGCCTCTCGCTCGAGATCGGATGCTCACCTTCAGCCACCGCCTGCTCAGCAGGACACGCTGTCGGATCGGATCTAGCAGTCGTCAGGTCTACCCGTTATTCCAATGCCGCGTCAGCATTCCGTGCTATCGAGGCGTTGTATAACAGGTAAAGACCGCATCGCCTGTCGCGTCGCGCGCGATCCGCGCGCCGAAACCGCCCTCGATCATATCGGGGGCGGTTTTCGCCCATTTCTAGTGTATGATACCCATATGGAACCACTCGCCAACAAGATCCGCCCCCAAAGCCTCAAGGAATTCGTCGGCCAGGAGCACCTGGTCGGCGCTGGCAAGCCCTTGCGCAGAGCCATAGAGGACAGGCACCTCTTCTCGTTCATCCTCTGGGGGCCGCCCGGCGTGGGCAAGACGACGCTGGCACGGATATATGCCCGCGCGCTCGACGCGCGCCTCTACGAGCTCTCGGCCGTCTCCGCCGGCAAGGACGACATCAAGAAGATCGTCGACGATCCCGATACGCTCATGGAAGCCCGATCCAAGGTCCTCTTCCTCGATGAGATCCATCGCTTCAACAAGGCCCAGCAGGACTTCCTCCTGCCATACGTCGAGAGCGGGCGGCTGACGTTGATCGGCGCCACTACCGAGAACCCTAGCTTCGAGGTCATCCCCGCGCTCTTGTCGCGGTGCAGAGTATTCACGCTCCAGCCGTTTGGCGAGAGTGAGCTCCGGTCCATCATCAAGCGGACCAAGATCAAGGTACCCAAAGATGGCCTCGATTGGCTGGTCGGTCTGGCCAACGGCGACGCGCGCATCGCCATCACCGCGCTGGAAAATTGCAAGCGGCTCTACGGATCGGTCACGCTGGACGCGCTCAAGGATACCTTTGAGCACGCCTTCATCCGTTTCGACAAGAAGGGCGACGAGCACTACGACACCATCTCCGCCTATATCAAGAGCATGCGCGCCGGAGATGCTGATGCCGCGCTCTACTATCTGGCGCGCATGATCGAAGGGGGCGAGGATCCACGCTTCATCGCGCGACGTATGGTCATCTTCGCTTCAGAGGACATCGGTCTAGCTCAGCCGACAGCGCTAGTAGTTGCCAACGAAGTCTTCGCCGCGGTCGAGCGCATCGGCCTGCCGGAGGCGCAGATCAATCTCGCTCACGGCACGGCATACCTGGCGCTGGCCGCCAAGGACCGGAGCGCATATGAGGCATATTTTGATGCGCTCGATGACGTGCGCAAGACCGGCAATCTACCGATCCCTCTCAAGGTGCGCAATGCTCCGACCAAGCTCATGAAGGGCATGGGATATGGCAAGGGCTATGAGATGTATCCCCGAGACCCAGGTTCGCGGGAGGACAGCTATCTGCCGCAGAAGCTCGCAGGCAAGAGGTACCTGAAGAAGAAAAAGGGTAAAGCTTGATTTTATCTGTACAGTATGCTATACTTTCTACCAGAGAACATTCAGTCAGATTGAGATGGGTGAGGGCGTACGGCCCAGGCGGATATCATGTCACGGTTTTTCAAGCCACCATGATGTAGCGTCGTCTGTAGGTTGGTGCGGTCCCGTCTCATATCGACGTCCGAAGTGCGGCTTATCATGCTATCGCGCGGACAGAGTAGTTCTTCCTGCGCGGCACTCTCGAGAGTTGCCGCGCTTTTTCATACCCTCGATATCTCATCGTCTGGTCTCGCCGAGATGCGCTCTCACTGTCCCGTATATCTCCACGAGATCGCCCGGGCGGAACCATCGTATTTGTGCGTCTCTCTTGAACCACGTCATCTGACGTTTGGCATACTGCCAGATCTTGGCTGAAAGCTCTCCGATCAGTCCGTCTCGATCGAGCTCGCCCTTGAGGAAACGCGCTAGATATCGATATTCCAGTCCGAGCTCATCCATACGCTCGTATGACAACCCGGCCCCCTCGGGCGGAGGGGCATGTAGCCTCTGCGCCTCCTCGATCATGCCGGTATCAAGACGCGATATGAGCCTCTTCTGTATTTTTTGTCTGAGGTCAAGGTCATCAGGTTTGATGCCTATCATCAATACGTCGTATTTGAGAGTAGTCGAACGGGTGACCGGTGGTACTGCGCCGAGCTCGCGTGCTATGACGATGGCTCGGACGACGCGGCGTTTGTTCATAGAGTCTATGGTCGCGGCTCGTGCGGGATCGAGCCGTTGCAATTCCTGGAACAGCTCATCAGCCGGACGCGACTCCAAGAGCTTCTGTTCCTCGGGATCCATCTCTACGTCTGGAAAAGCGAGATTGTCGATCAACGTAGATATGTAGAATCCTGTGCCGCCGCAGATGATGGGAAGATTGCCGCGGGAGACGATGTCGGTGACGGCTTCCTCGGCGCGGGTCTTCCAATCCATGGTAGTGAATCGGTCGTGCGGATCGGCCACGTCGAGCAGATGGTGGGGAATGCCGCGCATCTCCTCGGGCGTGATCTTGCCAGTACCGATATCGAGGCCACGGTATACTTGTCGTGAATCGGCGGAGATGACCTCGGCACCGCTATAACCGCAGATCTTTTGGGCAGCGATCCATTCGGCTATCCGTACGGCCAGATCGCTCTTGCCGGAGGCGGTGGGTCCGACGATGACGAGGAGTTTGGGTTTCAGCTCGAGGTTCATATGACATATTTATAGGATATATACCAAAATATGACAATCTCTATACGAAGATGCGCATGGCGGGATTCAAAGACGCTTCATTTGATTTTTTTCGAAAAGCGGTTGTCAATTGGGACAAAAACAGACTTATTTACTTTTTCACAAATATGATGTATGGTTTCGACAGAATCGTCATGAATTGACACAACAGAAAGAACGAACTATGAAAAAGCAAAAAAAGAAGACGGCAACACAGAAGGGGGTACGACAAAAGATGGCAAGGGAGGTCGTGGCCGCAGTCGGTCGACAAAGTGTCGGCACAGAGGAGCTACGGATGAGCAGAGTATATCCTCGGAACATCGACATACAGGCATTTGAGACTAATCCTGATTATCGCCTCCGTACACTACTCGAAGGCAAAGATATGGTCGGCCTAAGCCAGATCCCCCCGAGAGTATTGGCCGATGTTGTCATGACTATGCTCGAACGTTTGCAGTTCGATTGTCAGGGGATTCCGGCCCTGAGAGGGAGATCGACGGTCGGTGATTTGCCTGGGTTCAAGAAGGACCCCCGTCCTCGAGTGCCCCGAGGGGTTTCAGAGAAATATGTCATCTATCACTACTTCGAACCGAAAGAGCCCAATCCTGCGTTGGGAAAGACACTCAAACAGGAGCTCGCGGACTATCGGGGCATGGTGATCGTGGTAACTCAAACTGATCTATTCCTCTGGTTGCCCGAGAGGAGAGAGCTCGTCGACCTGACTATCGATCGCCTCGACTATCTGATGAATCAGGATCGTTGGATCGGTCTGCATTGTTTGCTTCAGATCCAGCGGTTCATCGGATCGCAGCTCCATAGTTTGGAGAATCAAATGCGGCTTATTCACGGCGGTCAGACGAATGTCGAGCGTGTCCTGGCACGAATCGCGGTGAATTGTTGAGTCGTCATCATTTACAGATACTCTACTGCGCACAAGAGGGCTTCATAAGCCCTCTTTTTCTAAACCTCAAAATTTATCCGATACTCGCTTCCCGGCCTGCATCAGTCGGTCATCTAATACTCGCTGTGCCGGGAGGGAGAATCGAACTCCCATGGATTGCTCCGCACGAGTTTGAGTCGTGTGCGTCTACCAGTTCCGCCATCCCGGCGTTTCGCTATCAGTCTACCTGAAAAAGCGGGGAAATCAAACAATCTTTCAATCTTTCAATTTTCAATCTATAATGTCCACATGTCTTCAGGCAATTATGTAAACGACGCTATCTTCTGGATCGAGCTCGAGAAGATCAGTCCCAACCCCTATCAGCCTCGCCGAGAGTTCGACCAGGAGGCTCTCAAGAGCCTGTCCGAGTCCATCCGCATGTATGGCGTGCTCCAGCCGCTCGTCGTCACCAGGAAAGAGGTCTACCAGGACGGCGGTGGCATGTCCGTCGAGTATGAGCTCGTCTCCGGCGAGCGTCGTCTGCGCGCCTCCAAGCTCGCCGGTCTGGCACAGGTCCCGGCCCTCATCAGGAGCGGCCAGGAGACCGATCAGCTCAAGCTCGAGATGGCCATCATCGAGAACCTCCAGCGTGAGGATCTCAACGCTGTCGATCGAGCCCGCTCTTTCGAGCGTCTCGCCAAGGAGTTTGGCCTCAAACAGCATCAGATCGCCGAGAAGGTCGGTAAGAGCAGGGAATACGTCTCCAACTCCATGCGCATCCTCGCCCTACCTGACGAGATGCTGACCGCGCTCCAGGAGGGCAAGATCTCCGAGGGTCATACGCGTCCCCTACTCATGCTCGTCGACAAGCCGGAGGAGCAGGTCGTCCTCTTCAAGGAGATCGTCTCTAAGAAGCTCACCGTGCGCGAAGCTGAGTCCCTCTCACGTCGCGCGGCCACCGAGCGCATCCGCAACAAGGGCAAATATCTCGATCCGACGATGATCGAGCTGGAGAAGAGCTTCACCGAGACGCTCGGTACGCGCGTCAGGATAGAGAAGGGCAAGGAAGGCGGCACGGTGACGATAGATTTCTTCTCGCCGGACGATCTGAGAACGCTCCTAGAAAAGCTCAATCAGAGAACAGAAATCAAAGATTCGAATCCATCTCACTACAGTGGGACAGATGAAATCCTAAATCCTAAATCCGAAACCCCGGGTTCGGCGGTTCAAGATGCCGATCCATCCTCCACGGAGAATCCCGCCCCCATAGATGACCGTGCTCCGGCGGATGTCGAGAAAGCCGAGAATACCGAGGACCTCTATTCGCTCAAGAATTTCAGTTTGTAGGAAGACGCAAGACGATGTTCGTGCTCGCTCATTTTGAGTAATCGATGAGATGATGTATACTCTCCGTGGAGGTGTCAATGCCGACTATATCGATCAATGAACCAGTTCACCGATTGTTCGCGACCAATGAATTCACGGCTTTCAAAGCCGAGCCATACAACAATGAGCGCATCCGTGCGCTCGCTGTCATTCTGAAGAAGTTCTGCGACGGACCTTGCAACATCAGTCTCATCAGACAGTCCGCTTCGAGGATGTTTTCTCCCGAAGAGGTGCCCATACAACGTATCTTTTTGTATGAGATCGATCGCATCGAACATCCAAAACGCTCGATCGTACAGACGTGATCCAAAGGCCTTGCTATGCTCATAGCAAGGCCTTCTTTTTGTTTGTAGCGTGGCTGTTTCGTATCTCGGCTATTTCTTCTTGCGCGGGAATCCGCGAGGCTTCTTCTCCTGGGCGAGCAATCCGAGAGCTTGTTCGAGGGTGATCTCATAGACGTCGAGCGGCGGCTTGATGGAACGATACTCAGGCTTGGTCTCCTCGGTGCTGTCGCGGCTGGTACGCATCACATAGGGACCAAATCGGCCGTTGTTGGCGACGATGTCGGCGCCAGTCGTGGGATCAGGGCCGAGAGTGCGTGGTAGGCTCAAGTATCTGAGCGCGTCGGCGACGGTGACCTTCATCGGATCCATAGTCTTGGGGATGGAGGCCATCTTGGGCTTTGTTGTGGACACCAATACGGCTTCACCTGTGGCCTCGGCTGCCGTCTTCGTCGTCTCTTTTTTCTTCTTTCCCTTTTTCTTCTTGGGCTGTTTCAATCCGAGCTGTACATATGGTCCGAATCGCCCGTTTAGCACGAAGATCGGTAGACCAGTCGTGGGATCCATTCCGATCGGCTCGTCCTTCTTGAATTCCATACCGTCGATGGTCAGCGCCCCCTCGCACTCCGGATAGCGGGCGCAAGACAGGAACTTGCCGTTCTTGCCGAGCTTGATCTCCATCGGAGAGCTTCCGCAGAGCGGGCACTTGAAAGTCGGATCGGCGAGGCCGAGGTTGGTCGCTTTGGCGAGCTTGTCCTTGGACATGACGTCTTTGTGGAATGGGTCGTAGAAGTCTTTGAGCGTCTTCAGATAGGTGCGACGACCGTCAGCTATCTCGTCCAGCTTGTTCTCCATCTCAGCGGTGAATGTGTCGCTGATGTAATCAGGGAAATATTCTTCTAGAAAAGTAGACACGACCTCGCCGGTATCGGTCGGTTTGAGCGAGCGACCCTCCTTCTCGACATATCCGCGATCCTCGATAGTCTTGCAGATCGAGGCGTAGGTTGAAGGGCGTCCGATGTCGCGCTTCTCGAGCTCCTTGATGAGGCCGGCCTCGGTATAGCGGGGCGGAGGAGTAGTCTGCTTTTCCTGGGGATCTATCGATATGAGCTCCAAGGTCTCGCCTTGGGCGCATACTGGCAAGATGGCGTCTTCGCCCGAAGACTCAGGATCGGCCTTGAGCCAGCCGTCGAAGAGGATGCGCGAGCCGTTGGCTTCGAAGTCTGGCAGGGAATTATCATGAACATTGGCGACGACCTTGGTCCTCATAACGCGCGCATCAGACATCTGCGAAGCCACGGCCCTCTGCCAGATCAGGCGGTAGAGGCGCTTCTGCTCATCGGTGTGACCAGCGGAGAGCTTGGAAAAATTGGTCGGACGGATGGCTTCGTGAGCCTCTTGGGCGTTCTTGCTCTTGGTCGTATATGTCCTGGGAGAAACATACTGATCGCCATATTGCTTTTTTACGACAACGACGATCTGTGCGACGGCTTGAGCGCCGAGATTGGTCGAATCGGTACGCATATAGGTGATAGCGCCGGATTCGTAGAGCTTCTGGGCGATGCCCATGGTACGCGAGGGAGAATAGCCGAGACGAGAGCTCGCGGCTTGCTGGAGGGTCGACGTGATGAAGGGAGCGCGAGGCGAGCGCTTCTGTTCGGATTCTTGTACGGAGACGACGTTCCAGGATCCAGTGCGGGATGTGGCGATGATACGGTCGACTTCTCCTCTGTCGCGCGGTTCGACGGAGCAGGCGAGCTGGATAGGCGCTCCCGTCGGGGTGTGCCAGGTTCCGTGGATATTCCAGTATGTCTCCGGCTTGAATGCGCCGATCTCACGTTCGCGCTCGACGATGATGCGCAGAGCCGGCGATTGGACGCGTCCGGCGGAGAGGCCGTATCGGACCTTCTTCCAGACGAGTCCGGAGAGGTCATAGCCGACGATGCGATCGAGCACGCGTCGGGCTTCCTGGGCCTCCTTGAGATGTTCATCGATATCGCGCGGGTGCTGCAAAGCTTCTTGGACTGCATCCTTGGTGATCTCATGGAAGGCGATGCGCTTGATCTTCCTGCTCACCGAGGCGCCGAGGCGCTCTCGGAGCACTTGGGCGATATGCCACGCGATGGCTTCTCCTTCGCGATCCGGATCGGATGCCAGTATGATCTCTGCAGCCTTCTTGGCCTGAGTGGCGATGTCCGCGATGACCTCTTCTTTCTTGGCGACGATCTCATAGTGGGGGATGAAGCCACCCTCGATATCGAGGGCCTTTTTGTTGGACTTGGGGAGATCTCGGACGTGACCGACTGATGCACGTACCACGAAATCATCGCCGAGGTATTTGGCGATAGTCTTGGACTTGGATGGCGACTCGACGATGACGAGCTTCATTGGGGACAGTATTACATGATATGAGAAGGGGTGGCAACTGGGGCAGCTTCACTAGGTCGCATTTTGCTGTATCAATCGCAACAAAAAAGAAGGGCGGCCATCCCGCCACCCAAAAATCCTCACCTTGCCGTCGTTCGGTCCTCCATCTCAACAAAAAAGATACGACCGGCTCCGCCCCACCACTCTCGGCCGCCTCCCCACAGCGACCTCCATTCCTGCGAGATGTTCATGTACATTTGATGAGATATGTGTTTTGATATCTCGGCCTTTTAAGCCACACCCCGCCACGGCGGGGTGAACACCACAAGTCAAAAGTGAAAATAGCGACTAAGATTTTTCGAGGAGGAGAGATACCCGTGGGCCGCCCGAGGTGCCCGCAGAGTTATTAAAGATGTCGCGGAATGGGTGGGGTGACAAAAGCGGCCGTACCATATTTGTTGCGACGGGAATCGCAATCCCCCGCAAAGAAAACACCGTTCAACCCCCAAGGAGAACTCATCCCCCCACGACATGACATCCTCTCCGCGACCTGCGGAACTCGCTCGTGAAATACCTGCGCCCCAGAGGCGCGGTATTTCTACTCGCTCAGACAGTCCTCGGTCGCTCCGAGGAATCATGTCGTGGGGGGATAATCGGCCGCACCTTATATCATTCTCCGCTTGCTCTCCGCACCACAGTGCCATCTATCTTCAAGAACCCTTCGAGCTCCAAGAACGTCAATTTCTCATTGAGCGCCGAGACAGGGATGCCGACCTTCTCGATGAGTTCATCCATTGAGACCGATCCCCAAGCCGCATGCTCCATGATCTTCATCGACATCGAGTCGCTCTTCACGTGGTCGGGTAGGGCATGTTCGAGAGGCAAAGGCGCCGGCCGAGAGCGTTTTGGAATGAATCCGAGCTCTCGCAATACATCGGACGATGACGATACGAGAGCGGCACCTCTCTGTATGAGCATGTGAGTGCCATATGTGAGCGGCGCGTCGATGGGTCCAGGAACTGCCATCACGTCGCGGTCATAGTCTTCGGCATATTTTGCCGTCTTCAACGAACCGGACCCTTTGCCTGCTTCGATGATGAGCGTCGCGTGAGAGATACCGGCCATCAACCGATTGCGAGCGATGAAAGCCCATTTGCCTAATGGAGACTCGGGCGCATACTCGGAGAAGAGCGTGCCGCTCTCCCGCACGATGCGCTCAGCGAGGCCGAGGTGCTCTGGGGGATATAGCTCATCCCAATCCAGACTCGATCCGGGGAACGCGATGCAGTGCAGACCGGCATCGAGGGCGGCCGTATGAGCCATGCCGTCGATCCCTACCGCGAGGCCGGAGACTATCGATATGGGATAGCCCTTAAGGCCGGAGATGATCCTCTTCACGCACGCCTCCCCGTATGGCGACGGCTCTCTCGATCCGACCACGCACAGATATTTCCTCTTTGGCTCGCAGGGGAAAGAGAGCCGCCCGCGCGCAAAGAGCCTGGTCGGGGGCCTGTACATGTTCTTGAGAGTCTCCGGATACGATCGGAAGGAGACCTCATGTATATCGTCTTGGAATTCGTGCATAGATATATAGAAAGGGGACGGATAATTATATCACTTTTTTTCCGGGCAAAACATTGCTATCATAGAGCCATCCACTACTACCATGCTCGATATCAAATTTATCCGCGAAAATAAAGACATCGTACAGCAGGCCGCAGTCAAAAAGCAGGTCAAGATAGACATCGACGAGCTCATCGCGCTCGATGACAGGCGCAGAGAGGTGCTCGCGGCTGTCGAGAAGCGCCGCGCGGAGCAGAATGCCGCCAACGCGGGCATCGCCGGCGCCAAGACTCCCGAGGAACGGGCGGGACTCATCGCTTCTATGAAAGACGTCAAAGCGGCGCTCGAGCAGGACGAGGAGTCCCTCAAGAAGATCATGGTCGATTGGCAGGCCATGATGTTGCATGTCCCCAATATCCCGGACATGTCAGTCCCTGATGGGGTATCTGATGCCGACAACAAGGAGATCAAGGTGTGGGGAGACAAGCCAGCCTTTGCGTTCGAACCCAAGAATCACATCGAGCTCATGACTGCGCTCGGCATGGCTGATTTTGAGCGAGGAGCCAAGGTTCATGGATTCCGAGGATATTTCCTGACAGGAGACGGTGTCCGCCTCTGTTTCGCTATCTGGAACCACGCGCTCGATTTCTTCTCACGCAAAGGATTTTCGCCGATCATGCCTCCGACTATCGTCCGCAAGATCAATCTCTACGGCACCGCTCATCTGCCGGGAGACGTCGAAGATTTCTATATGACACAGGATGGTGATGCGCTCGCTGGTACTGCCGAAGTCCCGCTCATGGGCATGCATGCCGAGGAGACGCTTCAAAGCTCAGAATTCCCCAAAAAGTACCTCGGTTTTTCGCCATGCTATCGTCGTGAGGCTGGGGCGCATGGCAAGGACACCAATGGCCTCATCCGTGTTCATGAGTTCTACAAGTTCGAACAGCTCATCCTCTGTGAGGCCAATCACGAGACATCAGTCCGGTATCATGAGGAGCTCAACCGCAATACCGAGGAGTTCATCGAGTCTCTCGGCATCCCGTATCACACAGTGATCAATTGCGGCGGCGATTTAGGCTTGGGTCAGGTCAAGAAATACGACATCGAGCTCTGGGTTCCCAAGGAGGGGACGTATCGCGAGATATCTTCCGCTTCGTATTTCCATGATTTCCAGACGAGGAGGCTCAATATCCGCTACAAGGGCGCTGATGGCAAGCTCTCGTATGCTCACTCGCTCAATTCGACTGCTATACCGACGCCACGCATCCTCGTCTCTCTTATCGAGAATTTCCAACAAGCCGATGGTAGTGTGCGGATTCCGGAGGTGTTGGTGCCGTATATGGGGAAGGAAACTCTAAATCCTAAATCATAAATACGAAACACAAAATACCAAGCACGAAACACGAAATACGAAATACGAAATTTGAAATCCGAAGCACGAAATCCGAAATCCGAAACAGACGCAAAACAACCCTGTGATTTTTTCGAATTTCGTGCTTCGAATTTCGGATTTTATACTATCTATGCGTCGCCCCATATCACAACAGCAATCACAACGGTTCGTCGCTCGTCGTAGATGGAGAACGATCCTGATGGGTATCGGTGCGGTCGTCATCGTATGCGCGCTCGGCTTCTCGGTCTATTGGCTATCCGGGATCAAATCATTGACGATTTCGAGCATCGAAGTCATCGGTGCAGATGCGGCCCTAGCCGAATCCGTGAGATCAGTCGCCCAAGATTCACTGCAAGGATCTACTCTGGTCATCTTTCCACGCGCCAACATCCTCTGGTACCCTCGTCGGAGCATCGAAGATGCCATACGAGAACAGCACCCCGAGATCGCTTCTTCCGAGATGGAGCTAGTCGATGGCAATAAGCTATCTATACAAGTAGTCGAATGGGAGCCTTCCGCGCTCGTGTGCGCGTCGTATCCTGATTTCCACGATGGCTCGCTCGAGCTCAATGATCCGGGCACCTGCTACTTCATCGATCGATCTGGTCGCATCTTCAAGGAGGCCCCTTCGTTCTCCGCTCGCGTCTACCATATCTACTATATCCCCGATCTCATGACGGGAACATCCTCGGCTCGACAGGTCGTCGGTTCACAGGCAGTATCGTCTGATGAGTTTGCCGCTCTCGAGGATTTCTATACGTCAGTCGAGTCCTCTGGGATCATAGTGGACGCCCTCTTCGTCAAAGAAGACGGAGAATACGAGCTCTATGTCCACGGAGTCTCTCCTCGAGATGCGCATGATGGAGGGCATACGGTCGTGATCCATTTTGGAGGGCCGTCTCTGGAACAACAGCTGTCCAACTTGGTGTCGTTCTGGGATCATATGAAGCTCGACCCCTCTCCGCCTGTTCTGACCGACATCAAGCTCAACTATCCGCCCAATGTGTATTATACTGAGAGTCAATGAAAGGATTTTTCTACACGCTTTTTGGCGGCATGGGAGCCGTCATCATAGGTATCGGCATCGCATACGGAGGATCGCTCGGTTGGGATCTGGCGCGACCATATATCCCGGCGCTATCAGAGACCGCTCACGGCTCGATCTCCTCAGTTGTGGCCACCGCGCGTGAGACTATGGCCGAAGGCACGTCGATCAGCGGCATCAAGCGCACTATCAGGTATACTGCGAGCGAAGAAGAGAACTTGATCAACGCCGCGGCCAGAGCGTTGCCGACTGGTTCTGATCTGCGGATCACAGCTCCTGCGTATATCGTCAAAAATCTCACGCTCGGCGATGTGACGACCGAGCGCGATGCTGACAGGATCGTCCCGATCGCCTCGATCACCAAGCTTGCCACGGCGGTAGTAGCCCGCCGCCTGATCGATCCTGGAGAGCGCATCGTCGTCGGTCCCAAGATCATGTCCACATATGGAAACACTGCCGGCTTCAGAGCAGGTGAAGTATTCAGGGCCTCGGATCTGATGTACCCCTTGCTCATGGTCTCATCGAATGATGCCGCCGAAGCCTATGCGCTCGCCTATGGCAGAGATGATTTCATCAAAGCGATAAATGACTGGGCCCAGTCTATAGGAGCGTATAGGACGTATTTCGCGGATGCTTCAGGCCTATCTCCTGACAATGTCTCTACTGCGAACGACCTCGCCATCATCCTTGACTGGATCCATGATAACGATCCGGAGATACTCGAGATAACTCTCATGAAGTCAAAATCCCTCCGTTCTCATACGTGGGTCAATCCGACGCATTTTCTGAGTTGGTCATACTATGCTGGAGGCAAGAATGGCTATACCGACGAGGCCAATCGCACCACGGCCGCGCTCTTCAAGCTCGGATCGCATGGCAACCTCTATGCTGTCATCGCTCTCGGAAGTGACAACCGCGATGCGGATATCGTCAAGCTCCTCGAGAAGGTGAGGGAATAATTGAATAGTGAAGATATATCCTGCATCTAGTGTGATTGAAAATCAGCGAATGAGACCCGGCATTTTTGTCAGGTAATTGACGTTGTGGTAGAGTCGTGTCATGAGTATCAGCAGGGACAAGAAGCGACCACAAAAAAGGCGGTCGAAGGCTCGAGTTCGCGGGAATTTCTGGGAGCACGTGCCTCGGCCGTGCTTTGTGCTGGCTCCGATGGCCAATGTGACTGACAGTGTCTTTCGCAGTATGATCGCGAAATATGGCAAGCCTGACGTGATGTGGACGGAATTCGTGTCTGCTGACGGTCTATGTTCGCCTGGAAGAGATCGTCTCATGCATGATCTGGTGTTTTCTGAAAAGGAACGGCCAGTAGTCGCGCAGCTTTTTACCGGCGATCCAGATAGGATGAAGCAAGCTGTTCGTCTCTGTGCCGAGCTCGGCTTTGATGGTGTAGATATCAATATGGGCTGTCCTGATCGCGCGGTCGAGAAGCAGGGCAGTGGAGCCGGTCATATCAAGGATCCCCAGAGGGCGCTCGAGGTGTTGGCGGCGGCACGGGAAGGGTGGGTGCGGGGCGTATCGGGTTCATTCGATTTTTCAAATGAAAAAGTTTCTCAATTGACCAACGAAGAAATAAGCATTTTAACTGACTCAATTGAAAATAATTTTCAGTTGAAAGATAGTGTCACCAATAACCAACGTCCAGATCGTCGCATAGCCGATCTTTCCGAGGATAATCCTTTTTTATCACGACAGCTTTCCGTTCCTATAAGCGTAAAAACTCGCCTCGGCTACAACAAAGTAGACATGAAGTGGCTGGAGACTCTTCTCAGTGTGCGGCCGGCTCTCCCGGCGCTGACTGTCCATTTGCGCACCAGGAAAGAGATGTCGGAGGTTCCCGCTCATTGGGAGCTGATGCCTGATATCGTAAAACTGCGCGATGAAGTCCAGCAGGATATTCCTGTAGATCAGCGCACGCGGATCATCGGCAACGGCGATGTTCAGACGCTCGATGAAGCTCGCGAAAAATGCGCCGATTCTGGCTGTGATGGTGTGATGATCGGGAGGGGCATCTTCGGAACACCGTGGTTTTTTGAGAAACTCAAAACTCAAAACTCAAAAGTCAAAACTGAAAGAACGCCGGAAGAGAGACTGGAGATCATGCTGGAACATACCAAATTATTCGAAAAGACGTATTGTCGTCGCAACAAGCTCAAGAACTTCGCTACGATGAAGAAGCATTTCAAGGCCTATGTCTCCGGTTGGGATGGCGCCAAGGAGCTGCGCATGAAGCTGATGGAGACGGAGAATTATCGACAAGCCAAGGAGATCGTGGACGAGTTCCTCGATGGGGATAGGTGAGTTGTGCGCATTGATGTCGTGTGATACTCTTTGTCCAGTCATGGTTCTTCTACATCCACAGATGTCGGTCGATGGGAGACTGTGTCGCACCCTCTATGTTCTCCAGAGGTCATACTCAAACACCGAACGAAGGAGATAACAACGTAATCCCGCAACAAGAAAAGGTACATATGAAATTGACCAAGACCCTTGTAGCAATCGGCGCCGCTCGCGGCGATCCGGAGAGCATCGTCTCCACCGAGCGTCAATTCTGGGCCGCGGACATCGAAGAAGCGTAGCCACACCCTC
Organism: uncultured Candidatus Saccharibacteria bacterium; assembly: GCA_964543075.1. Classification (GTDB taxonomy): domain Bacteria; phylum Patescibacteriota; class Minisyncoccia; order Phycocordibacterales; family PALSA-1337; genus C7867-002. The sequence continues at coordinate 17,414 of CAZIVT010000011.1, forward strand.
CCCAGGCATGTGAGTCGATGCGCGGCCTAATACGAAACGGGGATCGTATGCCGCCATCTCGGATCGTTCTCTATACTCATTTTGCCAACCGGCCTGAAGAAATTCTGGGCCGGTTTTTTGTTTCCAGAACTTTACACTTCACATTTTTAACTTTACACTTGTTCTATGCCCGTCCTCTATCGTACCCACCGACCCGCAAAATGGTCCGAAGTCATCGGACAGGACCACGTTGTCTCGGCGCTCCGTGAGAGCGTGTCCCAAGGCAAGCCCTCTCACGCCTATCTCTTCTCCGGCACGCGTGGCACCGGCAAGACCAGCGTGGCCCGTATCCTAGCCCGTGAGCTCAAGACCGCCGACGAGGATATCTACGAGATAGACGCCGCCTCCAATCGCGGCATAGACGACATCAGAGAGCTGCGTGAGCACGTGGCTGTCCTGCCGTTCTCCTCGCCCTACAAGGTCTACATCATCGACGAGGTCCACATGCTCTCCAAGGATGCCTGGAACGCGCTCCTGAAGACGCTCGAAGAGCCGCCGACCCATGTCGTCTTCATCCTCGCCACTACCGAGCTCGACAAGGTACCGGATACGATCATCTCGCGCTGTCAGACGTTCTCATTCCGCACGCCGGGCAGAGATGTGGTCAGGAAGCAGATCCTCTCGATTGCCAAGAAAGAGGGCTATGATCTCGACGCCGGTGCTGCAGATCTGATCGCGCTCCTCGGCGATGGATCGTTCCGTGACGCGCTGGGCATGCTGGAGAAGGTCGTCTCCTCGTCGTCCGACAAGAAGCTCACTCGCGCCGAGGTCGAGGCCATCACCGGCGCGCCTCGTGTCGCGCTCGTTGACTCGTTCGTCGAGCACGTCATCGCTCGCGATGCAGATGCCGCGCTGTCTGTCCTCGGTCAGGTCTCGGCCGACGGTATGTCTATGGACACGTTCGCTGTGCTCGTCCTGGAAAAGCTGCGCTTCATCCTTCTCGCCCAGCACTCGCCGTCATCCGCGTCGGCTCTCGTGGATCGTCTCTCTACGGATGACCATGCCTTCGTCACGGTCCAAGCAGGGAAGAAGGCGCTGACGCCCGAGACCCTCTCTATCTTCCTCGAAGCCGCTGACGCCGTCCGTCGCGCCTCGATCTCGGCCCTGCCGCTCGAGTTGGCGGTGGTGCGGATCTGTGGTTAAATAACCGCACAGTGCGGGATCGTCTAATGGTAGGACACCTCCCTTTGGAGGAGGTTATCTTGGTTCGAATCCAAGTCCCGCAGCAATTTCGCAAAAATCGCAGAATCGGAGAAAAAAGGAGAAGGAAATGCAGAATGTGGAGGGCGGGGCGGAATTCCCCCCTGAAACCCCCCTTCCGCCCCGCCCGCATTCTTGTTGGCGTTTTTGGGAATTTTTGTGACGAATGCAAAAGGAAAATGCGGAGAAAAAATGAGGGTGCGGTTGTGGACGAGTGGGTTCGAACCGACTTTTTGGAAGAATGATCGAATTTTCGTTGTATCAGTACTTTCCGTCAAAATAGTGGCTTGTTTACAGTCATTTAAGAAATTTATCACTGGTTCGAACCGATCAGCCGAAACTCTACCAAAAGCTACGAGTTTGTCTTTCAAAATCTGCTTTTCAGTCACCAGCTTGTTTTTGGTTTCTTGGTATTCTGGAAGTGTCAGAGCATTTTCGAGGTACGCTGTCATTAGTTTTTCTAGTTTGACGTCAATAGCGAGGGTTTCATCATTTACTTTCTGGACGTGAACAGTTGACGCTTTGCTATCCTCCATTTTTTCTTTTTCAACCTGTGCGATAAGCCAGTCAGCTACTTCATCAGACAATGACACTTTTTTAGCTCCTCTTGGATTAGTGTAGTCATAGCTTCTTCGCGAACATACTTTTGCGAGCAGGGGCCTTTGCGCTTCGTGCATCGTAAATAGTTATGGCCTTTTTGTGTCTCATTTGTTAGGCAACAACCACACTCTGCACATTTGAATAGTCCGCGATATACATATGGTTTGAGATCTCCATCATGTTGAGGTTTGCTTTTTCGGGTCATTACCTCCTGGCAAGTATCGTAAATCTTTTTGGTTATGATGGGTTCATGACTACCCTCAAAAAACTCCTTGTGAAAATATATAAGTCCATAATACAAATGATTTTTAAGGAGATACTGGTAGTTGGAAATGGAAAGTTCTCTGCCTCTATGTCCCTTCAAGCCAAGCTCACCCATGCTTTTGCGAAGCGCAGATAGTGTGTAATTTCCAGTAGCATAGGCTTCAAAAGTTTTCTTGATCAAAGGTGCTTTTTCAGGATCAACGACTATCAGTTTTGTTTTCTTGTCATTAAGGTAGCCGATAGGAGCTTTCTGTGGCCAGATGCCGTTCCTCAATTTTTGTTTATAACTTCGCTTTACGTTTTCGGACAAATTATCCACATAATATTTTGATTGAGAAAATGAGATCGAAAGCATGAATTTACCCTGCGGGGTTGCATCAAACCAGAAAGTTGGAAACTTGAGGTCAGTAATTACGCCAGTATCTACCATATAAATGATCTTACCTCCATCAACCGAGTTGCGAGCGAGCCTGTCAGGATGCCAAGCCAAAATACCTGAAGCCTCTCCGGCTTCAATACGCTGTAACATTTCTGCCAACACCGGTCTACCCGGAGTTTTAGCAGTCTGCTTCTCAATAAAGATATCTACAACCTCAAGTTGCTCCTTTTTGGCGAGCTCGCGCAGCTCGGAGAGCTGGTCGGCAAGGGATCTCACTTGCCGATCCTCGGTGTCAGTAGATTTGCGGGTATAAATAAAATATTTCTTGTCACTCATACACATATTTTACCAAAAAATATCGAAGTCAAGAAATATTTTAGTGCATAAACAGTTAACAACTGTACTCTAATCGAGAAGTGGTCGACTTTCGCTTCTTCTCACCAAAGATTGTTCGCGCCTAGCACATATCTGTATGGCGGACGCGCCCCACGGTCTTTGTAATAAAAAACAAAGACGGTGGGAAGCGCGGGAGCCGTTCTGATATGTGCGTAGGGCGCGTCACAGACTCTATGGAAGCGGAAGTGGGCCGCTTCGAGCCTTGCGATTTGTGTTTGCGATTAAAGGAGGTGAGTACCCATCTGGTCCACAACCGCACCCTCATTTTTTCACCACATTTTCCTTTTGCATTCGTCACAAAAATTCCCAAAAACGCCAACAAAGATGCGGGCGGGGCGGAAGGGGGGTTTCAGGGGGGAATTCCGCCCCGCCCTCCACATTCTGCATTTCCTTCTCCTTATTTTCTCCGATTCTGCGATTTTTGCGAAATTGCTGAATTTTTTGGATGAAGTTCGAACATTTTTTGCCGAGAATCCTCCAAATTAAGGAAGTCAGGCGGCACGGCAGGAGGGGTGTGGGGAGGAATGCCGTGCCGCCTTCCTACTGTCTTCTTTTTCCGTCATGCCCTTGTGGAGCTCGGACGGATGCGGAAGCTCGTTTTGTGGGGCGAGCTGTTTCCGCACCGTCCTCGCGGGGGTTTTGTAAGGTAATCGGTAAAATTATTATATTATTAAAAATGCTAAATATGTTGTATATTAGCAAATATGGATAAGCATATATTAACCAGCGAATCGGGACTTTCCATTTATAATCATGCCGGAAATTAACGCTACGCCAGCCAAGATTTTGATTGGTAATACAAAAAATAAATCACTACGATATAGGATTTTTTCGTGGATAAGAGAAATAATATCTGTCTCATTCTGGTTTTATCTAATTCTGAAAACCTTTGTTTTTGATTTTGACTTTTATATCTTGAATTTACTTGCTCCTGAATGGACTTGGGTTATTTATCTCAAATTTCCTATTTTGATAGGACTTATTGGCATGATTTGGCTATTCACAAAAAATAAGGACGTTCTTTTGTTCGCTTTGTATATAGTTTTTTATCCAGTTATTGTAATATTTAAAATCGTCTTCTACACGTTCAAGACTAGTAGTTGGTTATTTAGTATAGGTATTATTAATTTTATCTTATCGCTCTTTAGATCTATTAAGTATAAGTTTATTATTTTCTCATTTTCGATAGTTTTATTTGCCTTAATATTCCTCTCTGATAATAAAATAATTTTGAGCTGTTCGATTATACTACTGTTGGCAATACTTCTTCTCGTATTTGTAAAAAGGTTTTACTATGTATTCAGACCTTCGGTACTATATCAAAAACACTCAAAGCTTGTTACCAAGCTATTGGATTGGGGTAGAAAAACATGGGCACCTGCAGAAGACCTAGCTTCTGTCACTATTACAAATATGAATACGAATCAATTGCAGACATGGTCAAATAATCTCCAGTATTCTGTAGTAGCTAATCGTTTCTGTTATTTCTTTTCATCTAAACTTAAAAAATATCAAAAGAGTAATACAAGTGTGGCTTTTGATATAGTAAATATTTTTGTACTGACATTAATAACGGTTGTATTTTTTAGTGTTATAAATCTCTCTCTTTATAAAATCAATGTAAACTCATTTACAACAACCGTACAGCCTGATTTTTTCATGTTCTTCTACTACAGTATTACCGGTTTGTTTGGTCGTGGAATAATCGAGATAGTCCCTGTTACAAATATATCTCGTATCATTTCTGTCCTAGAGATGATATTTACATTTTCATTGTTTGGAATATTGGTATCACTTTTTTTGTCAGTAAAAGAGAAACGTGACTCTGAGGAGATTGATACTGCGATTAAATTGATTAAAGATCAAGGATCTGAAATGGAGACTTTTATAAAAGACAAATATAAGTTAACTATCAATGATGCTATAAGCGAATTAGAAAAATTAAAGGCTGGTTTTATTAAGTTTATATTTTATTTGTCACGAAATATTGACCTGGAATAATATAAATTATATGAAGGTAGAATCACTACAACAAATCCTCGTCCGTCGTAAGGAAATCGAGAAAGAACTTATCGATTTTCTGAAAGAAACAAACAGTGATTTTACCCTAGATCATATAAAAGAAATCATTTACAACGAAGAAGGTCAGGATGATTTAACCGATGTTATTGCCATGTTCGATGCTGGTCATGGAGCAGTAGAATTGGAGAATATCATGGATACAATTACTGACGCATGGAACTATTTTCCACATGAAAGTCTAGGCGGGATATCTCCAGTAGAGAAATCACTTGAGTATGAACAGAAACATCCGACGAATAGAAAGAGTAAAAAAGGCAAAGATAGTATGCCACGCGTACATGTGGGTGATAGGGAGATGTCGTGGGATGAACATCAAGCGATGCTCGCGGAGATGGAGAAAGCTCAGCAACCCTTCAAAAAATGGATATCTGGAGTGTTAAAAGATTACAAGTCGTTTTTAAAGCAGGAGGAATTGCCTGCGAAGGCGACCGATAAGCACTATTTCATAGCCGAAATATTTTTTGATAGAGTAACATGGCTAGGCTGGCTGGATTTTGGAAGCATCAGAAAAGAATTTATTGCCAATGAATTTCCGAAATGGTGGTTGACGCACGTCATTGCTTCTGGAATAAACGATCCTGAAGAAGTGAAAGGCTCTGTACGTAAACTGGTCAGTTTCATAGATACAAAGTACGCACTGAAATAGTCATAAAAATTACCTGAAAAATAAATTGTCCCGTGCAGATTTCTCCGCACGGGACATGGTTTTTCGGTCATTCTTTCTTCGGTCGGCGAACTCGGAACAGGTACGGAATGATGAGGTAAGGGAAGCGAAACAACATAAGATATCGAACGCTCCATTTCTCATCGGCAAGTATCTGGCAAATGCCTTCTCTGCACATTCCTTCGTTGGTGGGAGACTTGTATTCGTCTGCCACCGCAGTCGGTTTCCGGCCGTCACGCTTTTCGATCGAACGAAGCAAGCGATCGAGGATGTCGGCGTATTTTTTCATCTGTAAGCACTATAACATGAATATCAATTTTGTGCAAATTTCAAGCCTGGTAAATTCCCTAGCGAAATGCAATCGCATCTGGTAATCGAATCCTCGGGACTCT